>CAXMPV010000037.1:0-11353 GCA_964195175.1 uncultured Thermodesulfobacteriota bacterium
ACTTTCTTTCCGGAATCATTGATTGTTCCTACAAACAAACCGCAACATTCATGAGGGTAGGCAGCCTTCGCCTCTTTTAACATCCGATTGACTAAATGCTGATTAATATGGATCACAATTTTCCTAAATGACTAAATTTACTACCAATGTTAAATAAATAACTGAGTTTCAGCGCCTTCAGCCATCTTCAACATTGTAGGCAATCCTATAATGTCATCGACTCTACTCTTAACCAGCTCTTCATCCAGTCCCATTAATTTTACCGCACCGCTGCAGGCAAAAATCTTCAAATTTCCCATCTGGCCCACTTCGCTCAATAACTCCTTCAGCATATTTGACTGCCCCTGCGGCACAGCTTCCAGCAACTGCCTGTCCTCATCACTCATCCCTGCAGGGAATTCAATAACATCCAGCTTATCTGTCGCAAACTTCTTTAAAGCCCAGAAGAACAAAAATATGTGAACTGTACTCCCCATGGATGCAGCTGTTATGGCAAGCATTACAGCCTGATATAACTTCTCATAATTCCCGCTATGCAAAAATAGTATAAATTTCTTCTCTTCCATTTAACTTTCAATAAAGGTACGCGCAACCTCTTCTTTGTATTTTTCTACTCCAACACGGTCAAAAGTTGTCCCGATCCTCTCCCCTCTCTTACCATTTGCATTATACCATTCGACGGTCTTGCTGATGTACTCCAACACCTTTTCATCCGGCAGGAACAGCATAATGTTATCTGCCGTCCTTGGATGTCTTCCATGTTTTCCACCTGCGCGGACAGCCCAGCCTTTTCGTTTTGGCGTCCATGCATCAGTAGGACATGCCTTTATACAATCACCACAATATACACATTTGTCTCTGTAGAAAATAGGCTTCCCATCATCATCCGAGACTATCGCACCCTCCAGACACGCCTTTTCACACAGAGTACATCCCGTACACGGATCGTCCTCATAACCCGGATCAACAACGCCTTGAAACCCTAAATCCATTCCTCTTGTCCTGGCACAGTCTATCGGACAGGCCGAAAATGAGATCTTGAATTTGTGAGGGCAGTTCATACCAAAAAGCTCTTTGTCTACTTCCAGCGCTTTTTTCTGTGCATCCATAACTCCATTAGGGTTATATTCATTACCACCGCAAGCTGTCGGAACTCGAATTCTAGGACCACAGGATGCTATTGGCTGCCCAAACGCTGCCAGCTCTTTTACCGCTGCATCAAAATCATCTATATGTACACCAATAATTTCAACTGATTGCCTGAAACTAAGGTGACAATAACCCATTTTGCTATATTTTTTAGCAACTGCCGCAATCTTGGCCATCTTATCGACGTCAAGCCTGCCTCCCGGAACTCTTAAACGAACCGTAAAGAGGTCTTTCTGGTTCTGTTTAATAAAGCCACCGGTTTTCAACTCATTAAAATCAACTCTTCCCGCACTCTTTTTCTCAGACATCAAAAACTCCTTAAACCTTATAAATAGTATATTTTATAAAAAAATCGCAATATTGCGAAAATTCATATTATCAGTTAAAAAATTTGTTTCAAGCAGAAAAATCCTTGTTCGCAGAGAGGAAACTGGACCCTGAACGAAGCATTATATTCTATAGAAATTTAACAGGCGACAGCACCTTATTCTCATATCCCTGCAACCCAAAACAGATTTACCCAGAAATGATTTCCCTCATTTTCGCCTCAGCGCTCTTAACCCCTTCACCCTTCACAGTATCAAAAATATCTTTTTCCGCCAGGCGCTGAAGTGCTTTCCTGCGTTTTACGCTGTCTTCTATACAGGACATTGCCAAACTGCGCATTTTAGTTAACAAATCCAGATACTCCTCATACTCCTTACCAAAAACAGCCTCTAACTCTTCTCTAATTCTTTTCGCGACAGCAGGGCTTGCACCTCCGGTTGAAATACTTATACAGAGGTCGCCCCTGTTTATTGTTGAAGGGACAATAAAAGAACAGCGTTCGGGATAATCAACCACATTTACAATTATGTTTCTCTTCTCAGCATCCAACGTCACCTTTTTGTTAATTGCCTCATTATCAGTTGCAGCAATTACCAGTAGAGCACCATCTAAAAAACACTCTTCATACTCTTTTTTTATTAAAACAAGCCCTTCCTCATTAACCATCTCAGGACAGACTTCGGGACTGACCACGACAACGGCAGCACCGGACTGTTTCAAGCTGCACGCTTTACGATATGCCACCTTTCCACCACCGATAATTACGCATTTTTTACCTGTAACGTTCAGATGTATTGGATAAAACTTAGACATATATATAACCCATATTCTAAAATCCCCACTTGAATTGTTTTGTGTATCATATATAACTATAGAACCGCAACCAAATAAAAAAAAATGTAATAGGCGCTTAGGCCTTATACCCCTGTCTACTAAGATGTAATTATCAAAACAGATATCCGGAAGGCTTGGAAGGCAAATAGAATGGCCGCTGAAAAAATCAATAAATTTCCTTCATTTATCTATGGTACTGCCTGGAAAGAAGATGCGACAGCCGATCTGGTAGAAAAAGCAGTTTCCGCAGGGTTTTCCGCTATTGACACCGCAAACCAACCCAGACACTATCAGGAGCATCTTGTAGGCGAAGCCTTATTGAGATTGGCTGGCGAAGGGATCAAACGTGAGGACCTGTTTCTCCAATCAAAGTTTACCCCGGCTAATGGACATGACCATAGAATCCCCTATGATCCGACTGAAAACCTTACCACACAAGTAAAGCAATCTTTTGAGAGCACATTGAAAAATCTTCACACGGACCATCTGGACTCTTATCTCCTGCACGGCCCATATACTCAGCCGGGCCTGGGAGGCGATGACTGGGAAGTATGGAGTGTTATTGAAGAGTTATACAAAGCCGGGAAGACCAGATTCATTGGCATTAGCAATGTAAATATTGTACAACTGAAACTCTTGACTGAGAAAGCTGAAATTAAGCCAATGGTTATTCAAAACAGATGCTTTGCAAATCGGGGATGGGACAGTGAAATCAGAGACTTCTGCAAGACAAACCAGATTGTCTATGAAGGGTTTTCATTATTAACGGCAAACCCTTTTGTTATGCAAAACCCTGAGGTCCGGTCAATTGCCAGGAAATTGGAAAGAACCCCGGAACAGGTTGTATTCCGATTTTCCATGCAAGCGGGGATGACCCCTCTCACAGGCACAACAAGTGACAAGCACATGAAGGAAGATCTTCAGGCAGTGGACTTTGAACTCAAAAACGATGATGTACAACTGATAGCGGCTATTACCGGATAAGACGGAAGACAAAAAAAAGAGATATGCAGGAAAACCCAAAAAGAAAAGTGTTTATTCACGAGACCTTTCCCGGCAGGGATTTAAGAGAGGAAGACATGTCCGGTAAGTGCCTGATTGACAGCACTGTTCAGTCAGTTAAACTGCAGGATGCACGTAGCCGTTCTATAAGAGCTCAGAATACTCACTTTCAAAATGTATCAATTGACCAGGTCCTTTCCGATAAAGGGTATTACCAGGACTGCAGCTGGGGAAATCTACAGATTCGGAGCTCCTTTATTAACGGAAGCCATTTCTCTGGATGCAGGTTTGATAAATCGTCAGGAGAGCTAAGCTCCTTTGGCCTATCCACCTTCCACGACTGCAAGTTCAAAGAGTCCCGTTTCAGCGAAATATCATTCAGTGGTTCATGGTGGCAAGCCTGCCAGCTTGAGAATGAAGATTACACCTTTGTCCGTTTTCCGTCCTCTGTTTTTATTGATACCCACTTTGCAAATTGCCGCTTACAAAAGGCGATCTTCAGGGCAGCAACCTTTATACGCTGTACTTTTGAGAGTTGCGATCTTTCCGACGCAGTATTTCATAAGGCACGATTTATAGATACAAAATGGATTAAGACCGATATTCATCAGGCAGCCAATCTTGAAGAGGTTCGATATGATTAGTCCCTTAATGAAAATTCTTTGATCATTTTTGGCAAAATATTTATTGATAAAGTTTTTCAGGATGCCTGTTAAACACCAAATAATAAACTCCTGTTTGATTCCGACTTGTTCGGGTTAGATGCTTTTTTATTAACTTCAAAATTATACATATAAAAACAATTTACCATGATGACCGACTTCATATTCAGGCGTTTTACTGTAGGAGGCTACGGAATCAACGGCTTCCTGATAGCAGACCCGGAGACACGAATCGGAGTGTTTATTGATCCGGGCGGTTTCAGTGCCGAGATAGAGGACTTTATCCAGGAACAGAAGATACAACTCAATTATCTCTTCTTTACACACGGACATTGGGACCATACCGAGGGCCTGCCTGATTTCGATAGCCGTTATAAAACCGAGGGCTATGCCGGACAGGGAGAGGTTGAGGACGCAAAACACCAGTTACAGGGAGGCGAAATGATCGAGGTCGGAAATTTGAAATTCCAGGCCATTTCCATACAGGGTCATACCCCGCACGGGATCTCGTTTTATGGACACGGTTGTGTGTTCACCGGTGACGCTCTTATGTGCGGTTCGATCGGGGGGACAGGCTCTCCAAAAAATGCACAATGCCAGATCGACCACGTCCGCCAGCGCATCTTCACTCTGCCGGACGAGACACTGGTATTCCCGGCCCATGGCCCTATGACTACGGTGGGAATTGAAAAAAACAGCAATCCTTTTTTCTAAACAGGCTATTTCAATTTCTATATTCTAGTAGCCAGCGACTCTCATCATCCGGCAAGCACATATAAATTTCTTACATGTTGCGCAACCTGAAGTATGCGGCTACAAAAATCGCCCAATTTATCAAAACCCCATTTACGATTAGCTTCCATGAAACCCGACGAAAATACGATACCCAAATCAACATTCAACTCTTCTATTACAAAGAGCAACAGATATCTCCATGCAAACGGGTTCAAAGAGTGGGTATTCTACCCTGGAATGCTGTTTCATGACACGGAAGCATGGTGGACAGATAACAGTGCCAGACCCACACCTCACGAGGGGGCAGATCTCTGTTTTTACAAAGATAGCACAGGGCAAACCCGTCGCATTGACAGTGGAACAAAGATCCCTGTAATGTACAGTGGAGATATAGTTCACATCCATGATGACTTCCTGGGAAAATCGATATATGTAAAACACAGCATGAACAACAAAAGCGGTGATGCCTTTCATACCATATACGGACATACCATTCCACTGAACCACTGTGTTACAGGAGAGAGAGTACTCGAAGGAGATATCATTGCAGAGGTCGCCGCCATACCAGAGAACAGCAAAGTTCTCCCACACATCCACATCACCACAGCGTGGATACACAAATCACTTCCATGTAAGAAACTTAACTGGGACACAATCTGGACGTCCAAATCCGTCACCCTATGTAATCCACTTGAATATATCGGCGCAAAGCATACACTAGAAAACACCTGAGGCAATATACATGAAGCAAAACATCGTTATAATTTACTTATATAAATTTCTATTCTAAAACCATTTAAAAATTGTAAAATGGAGAAGAATATTTCAAATTGTTTTTATCATCTACACATTATAGATATCGCCGAATACATTACATGAATACAATACCGCCTAAAATACTTTTTCCCAGGATCCGCTCCCTGTGGTTCGGGCTTACCCTTCCATACCAGGCACTGAAACTGATATTTATCAATAAATCCCTGCTGTTCTGGAGTGTGCTTCCACTGGCGTTGACGTTTATACTCTTTATCTATGGTATTAGCCAATTACAGGATTATGCAATTTCACTTCTTCAGGAGTATATTGCCAGGCTTGGCTTCGATCCTGCCAGCCTGATAGGCAGATTTTTTATGTTGTCAGGAAAAATGATATTATGGATGGTAGCGGCTTTAACATTTATTTTTACCAGTAGTATCGTGGCTTCCCCATTTAATGATATTCTGGCCGAGAGGTCAGAGAGGGTTACTGAAATTCCATTACCGCCGGTTACAAAAAAAACACTGAAGGCTCAGGTTAAACTTATCGGAATTGATCTGTTCAAGACAGCAATTGCATTCATTGCCGCTGTCTTTGCCATAATATTTTGCTGGATACCGGTTGTAAACATATTCGCCTTTATACTCGCTTTTCTGCTTGTAACATTCCAGTACATCAGCTATCCGCAAACCAGGAGGAGTATAGGCCTTAGACAGGGCGCTAAATTCCTGTGGCGCCACATCTATGCCTGTACCGGTTTTGGAGCAGTACTAACATCTCTGTGCGCAATTCCGTTTCTGTCAAGTTTCATACTTCCATTGGCAGTGGTCGGAGGTACACTCCTGGCCGCAAGAGCGCCGGGATCACCACAATTATCACCGCTGAAATAAATATGTTGCAGCAAAAAGCACAAGTATAAGTACAAGTATAAAAAAGGTAACGTAATCTTTGAAATGTTACTATTTGTAAGAGAATATTATTAATCTGACAAAGCAAAGAGTTAAGATATGATAAAAGACCGGCAGGAGCCAGAAAGCAATACTTCATGTGAAGAAAATCATGATTGGAGAAAATTACTCTCCACATCGGAAGGCCACATTCTTGAGATTGGCTTGATTATGGCCTTGTTGTTTATTTCAATGCTGGGAGTGGGTTATATCTATTATCAAGAGAAAGCCCATGTCTTTATAGGAATGAGTGCAACAAATATTCTTTTCGGAAGGGCTGCTGGAATTTCATTTGGTTACTCTTTTGAGATATCCAATGTATTGGTTATATGCACAAATATTGTCGTTGAAACTATATTAGTGCTTATCTTTTATCCGCTTTTTGTATTCAGCTGGCAAAGTATTCTGGTAATCAAGCCGTTTAGAAGAATCATGAAACGCACAAGTATTGCCGCTGAGGCCCATCAGGATACTATCCGCAGATACGGATTAATCGGTCTCTTCATGTTCGTATGGTTTCCATTCTGGATGACCGGACCAATGGTTGGCTGCGCGATAGGATATCTTTTAGGGCTCAGTCCCTGGAAAAACCTTGCCATAGTGCTATCCAGCACTTGCCTGGCTGTAATCTGCTGGGCACTGCTGCTCAGAGAAATTCACGATAGGATTGCAAAGCATGGCCCTTATGCTTCAATTGCCCTTGTAATATTAATTATCCTTATTACATCAGGAATTTATTTTCTGAGGTACTTGCGGCATAAAGATTAAAATAAGGTTGCTTATACTATTGTTCAGTTCCTGCTGCTATTGCCAACTGTCTTTTCTCTGTCCTTTGCGTCTCCTTGTCCTCGGCGCCTTTTGTCCGGGGAGCGGTGAGCACTCTTTTGCCTTGCAAAACAACCCCTCCCATAATCATAACTACCCTAATCATATGAATACAAGATTTGACTGATAGTGGATATCATGAAATGTGTAACGAAGTGTGTCCATTGTATAAACAGACGGTGTTGGATAATTCCACAGGAAAGAGATCCTCTCCCTGACGTCAAGCCTCATGCTTCTGTTTTTTCAATCCCTTAATCCAAATAGTTTTTTGTTCTTTTCAATCTTCAATAGTCAATCTACAATCCCAAAGGCCTCTAGCTTCTTTGCCTTTTTACCTCAGCATTTTATCTGCGGCTATATTCCCCTATCGTCTTCTATCAGATCCTTGAGGAGTTGCTTCCCTTTCCCGTTGTCCGGGTTGATGGCCAACAGGTAATCAAGCCTCTGCCTGACTTCCTCTTTTTTAACGCCATTAAACTTTGAACGATATTGAAGATATTGAGCTTCCGCAAGTTCCATATGTGCATCTTCCTTAAATGGATCAAGGGCAAGCACTCTTTTGTAAGCCGCTGACGCTTCGGCATAATTTCCGGCACTCTTATGAACCGACCCCAGCTGATTACATGCAGCTGCATTATCGGGATCAATCGCAAGCACTCTCTTAAAGAGATCTATGGCCCGTTCATTATTACCAAGCTGCACATAAAGGTTGCCCATATTCAGAAGCGCCTTTATATGATCATGGTCCCTGTAAAGGACACCCTTGTACTCTTCCATCGCCTCATCAAACATATCATAATTGTCATAAAGCACGGCAAGGCAGAAACGGGGTGCCACATTTTCAGGATCCTGTTCAATTGCTCTCTTATACTGTTTGACCGCGTCGTGATAATTCCCTTCCAACTCATAAACCTTAGCAAGATTAAGCATCGTCTCAACATTTTTCGGATCAAGCCCGGATGCCTGTCTGTAAGCCTGCCTTGCACAGCCGAGTCGTTTCATCTCTTCATACACGTAACCCAGGTTATTGAATGCCTCAGGATTCTTCGGTTCGAGATCAACCACATCCTGGAAACACTTTGCGGCCCTCTCATAATCTTTACCTGCAAGATAGATAAATCCCAGATTCACATAAGCATCGGTAAGCTTATCGTCATACTTTAAACTCTTCCTGTATGCATCTATCGCCTTGTCACGTCCTGATCCGAGACTCTCATACCGGCACCCTTTCAAAAACCATCTTCGCGCCAGTTCTTTTTTACACATCAATTAACTCTTCAAGAATTACTAAAAAATAGAAGCCCATTACAATTCACTCTCATCCCTGTACTTATCCGCTGATTTTGCAGAGCACAAACTTTTTTATTTCATTCCATATAGGAACAGGATCCGCAGAGGCAGCAGCCTTTGTCAATTCACTGTTATCCTTAAGTGCCTGCGCTGCAATCGTACCGGCCATCTTGTTACGCTGATCCGGGCCGAATGCCCTCGCCTGCTCAATAAGGCTGGAGGATATATCTACCTGAAACCGCTGGCCTCCAATATCTACCTCATCCAGTTTTTCTTCATTACCAGTAGTATCCTCAAGGTACGTTCGTTCATCTGTAAAACCAACCTCATCCGGAAACCTTCCGGCTTTTACTGTATTGTAAGGAATCACCTTCCCGGCATCTTCATCTTCCTCTATACCCATGGTATCTTCAGGACATGTCCGTTCACCTGCGAAACGAACCCCTTCCGGAAACATTCCAATCTTCTGTTCTATCCCGTCATGAACAGCAGACTCCTCTTTAATCGTTTCGTCTGCGACGACTGACATCTCCTTATCATTCTGCAAGCGCAATACCGGTTCCGGTTTTGTCTCATCTGCAACAACCGACTCAACCGGTTTTTCACCATGATCCTCCGGCTTAGCTTCAAGACTGTCCTGTAACTCTTTAACAGGCTCAGGGGTAGTTTCATTTTCATGCCGTTTTCTCTGCTTCCTCTTTGCTCCGGCAGGACGTGTCATCTTCTGGAAACGATCCCCGATCTGTTGTATTATCTCACCGTTTATTTCAGCCAGTTCATTGGTCTCTCCGGCCTTCAGTGAGAGCTTGCATATCTTATTGATCAGACGAGGCACTCCATGTTCCGAGCACTCCCACATTGCCTCAAATGAATCTTCAGTGAAAATCTTAGTCGTTCCGCCCGCACGCTCCAGGCGTGTCTCGACATAGTCCTTCAACTGCTCCTCAGAAGATATCTTCTTTATCCGGCAGTAAGTCCCGATTCTCTGAAAGAAGTTGGCTTTCTTCGGATGTTCCAGCCTCTTTGCCAGTTCCATCTGGCCTACAAGCACCATTGTAAACAGATTCCTGCTGTCATCCTGCATATTTGTTAAGAGCCTCAAGTCCTCAAGTTTCTTCGGTGACATAACATTCGCTTCATCTATGAAGATGAGAACCTTCTTACCCTCATCACTGGTCTCAAACAGAAGCCTGTTAAATATCTCCAACAGGTCATCCTTTTTCCTCTCATCACACGGCTTTCCTGTTATCTGCCCTATGATCTCCCTCAATATCTGAACAAAGGTTGTGCTTGGATTCGTGACCAGCGCAATCTTATACTTCTCACTGTCCAGTGAATCTATAACAATGCGGATGGACATTGTCTTGCCCAATCCCACATCACCTACTATCACAGACAGACAGTCTTCCCCCTCCTCAATGGCAAACTGAGTCTCAGCTATCGCGTTCTCCATAGAAGCATGACAGACCGCATACATTGTCGGATCAGGGACGTTATCAAAAGGCGACTTTTTTAAATTCCAATATTCGTAATACATAATTTTTTTCCTCATAAAAAAATGTTCTTACTTTTCAATACTTTCAGTTAGATAATCAAGGACGTCCTGAAATGAGAAACGCCGGAGTCTTCCGAGTTTATAACTTTTAAGTCTCTTCTCTTTCACAAGCTTCATTAGGAAACTGTTACTGATCTGCAGCATCGTACATGCATCCTTCGTCGTAAGCAGTTTCATGCTGCCAGCATCACCAAAATTGAAGCTAAGAACGGTTTGACCATCTACCTTCTTCGTGTCCATGACAAAGCTTTTTGCCTCATGGTCGTCAATGGACGTTAAAAACTCATTTGACTGCATCAACTCAGATTGTTTAGATGTAAGATTCAGAGAGAGCTTATCTCCCTCCTCGTCAGCCGGGCTTGTAAACTCATAATCCGCCCCATCATAAACATCACGATTATTTACCGGCATGATAGTACTGTCATGCCTTTGTCCGCTAGAGATATTACTTCTCCTTTTTACAATGCATATCTTTTCCATAAATCACCTGACCAATAAGTTTCAATAAAATAAAGAACTATGCCGCTTAATATAATCCGGATTCCAAATACGAAATTTAAACTTCCATTTTCAAATCGATGTTCAATTACATCCTCTGAGTACCACAAAAACAGTACCAATCGCAGAGACAAAACAGATTAGGTTATAACTGCCTGCACAATTAACGGTTACAGGAACTGGCAATGTAGAGATTAGAATTTGAAGCAAATACCGATTGTACTATAGTGAAGCAGAGCGGTACGTACGTGTGTTCCATCCCGAAACAGATACCGGTAATTCCCGGATCACAAAAGAGATACTACCTACTCACTATACAATATTTGCCTGCCATAATCATCGCTGCAGGAAAGCCTTAGCAAGAGAACACTCTGGTTTATTCGTATGATCAGAATATTTGGCTTTAAACTTGCGACATAAAATGACATTCTCATAACGAAAAGTCGTTTTCATAATGAGAAATGCAATCCGTAAACAGGGATGTTCTGGATTGCAATAACGTTTCAGACAGTTCTTATTAACCTGTAAATGGCAAACCATTCGAAAGGGTGGGACGCAAAACCGTTGACCTAAGTCCTCCTATAAAAAGGATACGGCGGCCCGGTGTAGACGTATTACGTTCAACGATTCAAACGCTTGTTTTCATAGACCGTGCTTCTGTGGCAGAAAGTCATTTGTCATTAGTGCTTTTTCTTGCATCTAGCTTCTTGCCTCTAGCTTCTTCTTTCTTCCAATCGTCAATCATAAATCAACAACCGTAAATCCCAAAGGCT
>CAXMPV010000038.1:0-11320 GCA_964195175.1 uncultured Thermodesulfobacteriota bacterium
TGATAGGATTTAGCAGCGTCAACCTTACTGTCAAACTCATCACTAATATCTACAATGAAGGCCGGGGAGAGATGCACTCTTTGATGGGACCACAAATAATAGAGAATTCGACCGGGATACCACGGTTCACCTGCCAAATCTGTTTTTGTAAGCTTAGCATAAAACCTTGCAGCCTCACCTATCTGCGTTGCTTGTATGTGATCAGGATGAGCGTCTTCCCAGTATGGTAGAAACATGATGTGAGGTCTCACTCTTCTGATAACCTCAGCAAGTTTATTCCTTGATTCGATATTATCAAAGAGATAACGGTTCGGAAGGTAAAGATTTGTCCTGCCGGATACACCAAGCAAGGCCGTTGCCTTATTACACTCTTCACGCCTAATTTCCGGAGTGCCATGCGGTGTAGGCTCCCCATTTGACAGATCTACAATATGAACTTCGTGTCCAAGCTTCAGGAATTTTATTATACTACCTCCCATACCCGCTTCTACATCATCAGGATGTGGGCTCACGGCAAGAATAGTTATTTTAGAATTTGACATAATGCTATTATCTAAAAGTTATAAGTGCCTAAAGTTTGAAGTGAGCTAAAGTTTCGGAAAAATATTTTATTAACTTTAGGCATTTTAGACACTTTTAACTTGAAACTTTTTGTTAGATATCAAAATAGGTTTGTTTACCCGGGACCGGGTATTCACTCAGCACATCATTATCAATTAATAAATTAACAGCTTTTTCGGTAATGGATTTACTGTTTGTATAAAAACCAATGTATCCTTCGTGATGTTTCGGAGAAGTCAATTCTTGTGCGATCAATGAAATATTGATGTTTTTGTCTGTAATGATTGAAATCCAATTGTTACGGATTATGTCCGCATTCTTTGTCCGTAAGTGCACATTATCAGCAACTTTCTCAACATACGCGTCTGCAATACCTATAACAAATATCTGGTCCGCGTATACCGCCAATTTCAAGTATCTTTCACGATGTTCCTTAAACCGGCTTAATTCCTGAAATCCGGAATATAATGAACACCGTTTTTTGTGCAAGTTCAAAGTATCTTCGATAACTTTGCTCATCATCAACAATGTTTTCCTTGATGTTGTAAAATGGCATTCACCATCTAGAGAGTCAAGATGCAAGTCTTCAAAAAGAGGAATGGGATTGTGAGACGCTGTTAACGTTCTCACCTCTACTATGAGGTCATGAAAAATATTGTCTTTATCTAACATAAATGAATAACACTTTCCAACCACCAGATAATGTAAAGTTACTCTTCTATCTCAAATTTCCCTTGCTGGTGTTTAAACCTGGGATTATCAAGGTCCTGGACCAATTCAGTGTACTCCTGTACTGACACATTATTATACCAGTATCCTGTAAATCGTGCGACATTCATAAAAACTACAAATAGACCGACTACAAGACCGGCATAGACCGCATAATGGACCTTCTTCCCAAGGCCCAAAAGCTTCATATCAAGCGCTCCATTTACCGGGCATGAATCAACACAATCATAGCACCCCAGACACTCTACATCATAAACAATACTCTTTTTCTCTACTTCTATATGAACAGGACAGGCAACCGTACACTTACTGCAATCAATACACGTCTTTTTGTTTCTCACTATTCTGGTTGGACTTGCCCATCCCAGGATACCGATCAAGGCACCATACGGGCAAAAATACCTGCACCAGTAATTCTTACTGAAGATGGAAAAAATGAAAATAACCGATAAAATAATTATTGCAAGCATAGAAAGATTAAGGAAAAAATGCATCATCTTTATATCCGCAACCTTCATATACGGGGCCCTTTCAAATATCATCCCAATCTGAGCTGCCGACATCTTTATCACAATGTTAACGGCAAAAAAAGCCAAAAGGGTATACTTCCACGCGCGCGCGATAGCATCTTCCACACGAGCTGGCCAAATCTTCCGGGGAAGGACAAAAGGTATGACAATGGCCGCAATTATAAAGGGAAAGATATACTTCATACCTGGTGATTTAAACGAGGCAAACGTTATCATATTCAGAAGCATCAAGGCGACAATCGGAGTTGTTATCATGCTGAGGCCACAGGTAAGTTTTACCGGAAACTTTTCCAACCAATAGCTAACCCTGCTGTTAAATTTAGACTTTATCCAATCACCAAATCTCCACGCCCACTCCGACATTGTTCCGCCAGGACATATCCAGCTGCAAAAACCCCTTTGGAAAAGAAACGATGTTACCAAAATAGAAGCAAATATAATAAAGCCAGCTGGATGCAAAGGGTCTACCGCCCCGGTACCCAGAAAATACTTCAACCCCATAAATGCGCCTATAGGCAAAAATGCCTCTATCCCCGGCGGCCTTGCCACATAAGTAGTAATACCACCGGATTCGCAATATCGCACAAACAGATAAAACGACCATCCAATATATATTGTTATAATAAAAAACGAAATCTGTGAAAACCATCTGAACCTCAGTGAAGTGATCCATGATGATTTCTTCTTTTTTGATACCGGTGATTTACCGGTTTTCTGTATCGAATCTTCTGTTAGTACAGCCAAGACACTCTCCCATTTCAGTAACAAGTACGTAATCGCCTAAAACGTATACGCTATACGCACGATAAAATCCTTAAAATTCTCCTATTTTTTCAAAATATCCACCCATTTAAGGTACAAAATATATCATAAACCGTGATAATTAAGTGTCAAGTATTTTGTTTAAGACTCACTTTTAGTAAATTTAAACGCTATTGCATTAAAAATAAGCCAATTATAAAGATCTCTTCTTCATTATATTCTAGCTTAATATAATAACTTGAGTTTATACAATATATTGTTAGAATGGATGTGATTAAATTCGATAAAGTTAATTATAGACTGCTTTTAAATGACAAATAGACGTAAATCAAGAACTGTCTCAGTTGGTTCTATAGAGATTGGTGGGAACGCGCCAGTTGCTATTCAATCAATGACAAATACCCACACAGATGACATCGAAGCAACGGTAAAGCAGATCCACGAACTGGAAGCGCTCAGGTGCAATATTATTCGAGTTGCCGTTCCTGATGTTAAAGCAGCCAAATGTCTTGGCGAAATCAAAAAGAGAATAAACATACCGCTGGTTGCAGATATACATTTTGGGCATAATCTTGCCATGGAGGCCATTAAGCAAGGTGTGGACAAGATCCGTATCAATCCCGGCAATATGAAAAACAGGGAGAAGCTTGAGGATATTGTACGCCTTGCAAAAGACAAAGGTGTTCCCATCAGAATAGGTGTTAATTCCGGCTCAATCAGAAGTAATAATGGACACGATGAGGATCTTGTATCATTAATGGTCAAAACAACATTAAGTTATTGTGAACATTTCGAATCATTGGGATTTAAAGATATTATAGTCTCACTAAAGGCATCTGATGTACAGCAAACAATGGACGCATACCGATCCATGGCAAAACAGTGTGACTATCCACTACATCTGGGTATTACCGCAGCAGGTGCGCCGGACGATGCAATAATAAAATCAGCAATCGGTATTGGCGGTTTGCTTTCAGAAGGAATTGGCGACACACTAAGAGTCTCTTATACAGGCCCCCCCCATCAGGAAGTAAAGGCGGGATATAAAATACTTGAAGCGCTTGGACTATCAAAAAGAACAGAAGCCGAGATAATTTCATGTCCGACTTGTGGTCGTTGCGAAATAGATCTTCTGAATATTGTTAATGAAGTGAAGAAAAGACTTCCTGCTCAGAAAAAATCTGTACAGATTGCCGTTATGGGATGCATTGTTAATGGCCCCGGAGAGGCAATGGAAGCCGACATAGGAATTGCCGGTGGAAATGGAGTTGGCTTTTTGTTTAAAAAAGGTGAAAAGATAAGAAAGATTCCTGAAAGTGAAATGGTATCTACCTTACTGGAAGAAATCAAAACATTAGAATAATTATGAAAAATGTAGTCATTCTCGGATCAACCGGTTCTATTGGCAAAAGCACTCTAGACGTTATAAGAAATCTGGAGCACAAATATAAGGTTGTAGCACTGTCAGCAAATTCACAATGGGAACTGTTATCGAAACAGGTTAACGAGTTCAAGCCGGAAAGCGTATCTCTTGCGGATGAAAGGTCTGTTGATTCTCTGAGAAATAGCCTATCTGGCAATTCGGTACAAATCCTTACTGGCAATGAGAGTGTCAGGGAGATGGTTTCCAGGGAGAATGTAGATATCGTTCTTTCGGCCATAGTGGGAGGGGCCGGACTTCCTGCTGCTATTGAAGTAATTAAAAACAGGAAAACCCTCGCCCTGGCAAACAAAGAAGCTTTAGTTATGGCAGGTGGATTGATTATGCCTATGGCGAAAGAGAATGGTGTGAGCATCATTCCTGTTGATAGTGAACACAGTGCCGTGCTTCAGGCATTAAGAGCAGGACGTCGTAATGAGGTAAAAAAGATTATCATTACGGCATCAGGTGGGCCGTTCCGCAATCACCCGAAGGAGAAGTTGTCTGACGTCACAAAAGAGGAAGCGCTTAACCACCCAACATGGAATATGGGAAAGAAAATATCAATTGACTCTGCAACAATGATGAATAAGGCCCTTGAAGTAATTGAAGCAAAATGGCTTTTTGATCTGGACGCATCTCAGATTGAAGTCGTCATACATCCTGAGTCAATAATCCATTCACTTGTAGAGTTCTGTGATGGTTCTGTAATCGCCCAAATGGGATTACCTGATATGAGGGTGCCTATACAATTTGCGCTGACATACCCTGACAGAGAGAATGGTAATGTCAAGTCACTTGATCTTGCAGAGTTGGGCACTCTTAATTTCCAAAAGCCGGATATGGATAAATTTCCGGCATTAAGATTAGGATACGAAGTAGTTGAAAAAGGCGGTACTATGGGCGCTACATTTAATGCAGCAAATGAAGTAGCTGTCCAGGAGTTTTTAAATGATAAAATTAAATTTACCGATATCACAAAGGCAGTGGAACACGTTATGACAAAACATAATTTTATAAAAGACCCCACTTTGCAGGATATCATGGATGCGGATGAATACGCGCGCAAGGAGACGAAAATATGCCTTTCATAGGAATATCATCTAATGTCATTTTAGTAATTATTGGAATAGGTTTGCTTATTTTTATTCATGAACTTGGTCATTTTCTGGTAGCCAAGAAAATAGGAGTAAGAGTACATGCATTTTCACTTGGGTTTGGCCCGGCACTTATCAGGAGACAGATAGGTGAGACGGACTACAGGGTGTCGCTCATACCTTTGGGCGGTTACGTAAAACTTGCGGGTGAACAAAGGGAGGATTCGAACTCAGGTGAGGATTGGGAGTTCATGTCTAAAAAGCCATGGCAGCGTGCCGCAGTACTCGTAGCCGGTGTCACTTGTAATACAATTTTAGCATTTATCCTTTTTATCGCTGCCTTCAAAGTAGGAGTCCCTTTCATTACCTCAGAAATAGGACAGACCATGCCAGGAGGACCAGCATGGGAAGCCGGAATACGGCCGGGAGATAAAATTGTCAGGATTGACAATGTTACTGACCCTGACTTTGAAGATATCTTTATTTCTGTAGCACTTAATGGATCTCCTGCAGGCATTAACATGGAGATCGAACGAGACAATGAGACATTCAGTGTTAACGTAGTGCCGGAATATGACGCATCTGTTGGTGTCCAGCGTATTGGAATCGCACCGGCGAGCACATTAGAAGTGGACAAAATATTTACCGTAGAAAATGCGGATACGCCTGCAGAAGTATCAGAATTGCATGCTAATGATGAAATACTGGAGGTTAATGGTAAGGCGATTGCCACGGTAAATGATTTTAGAGAAATAGTAAATGCAAATCCAGGTAAAGAGCTCAACCTTGCAGTTTTACGTAATGATCAAAAAATAGACATCAAGGTGACACCATCTGTTGTTACTCGATGGATGATCGGACTATCCTGTGCAACATCCAGACTTGATGGTGTAAAAAAGGATAGTTTTGCACACTCCCTCGGACTGGAAAAAGGGGATGAGATTGTTAAGGTAAATTCACAAGACGTTCATGGATTTTCAGAATTAATAAAAACAGTAAAAGACTCGCCTGATGGTATTATCACACTACAGGTGAAAAGAGACAATGAAACAAACCATATAAAATTAACAAAATTAGGCGAAGAGACAGTTAAAGAATTTGCCGAAGGTATCTTCCCACACTACGGATTGACAGTAGACTCAACCGTTGAAGGATTCCCTGCTGAGAAATCAGGTATTAAACCTGGTGACAAGATCACATCAATAAGCGGTAAAAATGTAACAAAATGGAGCCAGCTTTTAGCGCTTGTTACCGCCAGCCAGGGCAAGGAGTTTGAAGTTACATGGACACATAATTACGAAACTATCAGAAAGACAATCAAACCTCAGAAAAATGAGAAGAACGCACAAGGTATACTAGGTGTTAAATTCAGAGAAAAAAAGGTTGTCAGAAAATACGGTTTTTTCAAAGCATGTTCAGTAGGCACGCATAAAACAGTTATAAATATTAAAAGAATCTACCTGACCATACAGGGATTTGTATCAAAGAAATTATCAACTAAGGCACTAGGCGGCCCTGTACTGATAGCTCAGGCGTCTTACGCATCAGCGCAGTCAGGGATCGGCAAGCTCATGTATTTCTTGGCCATTATCAGCATTAACCTGGCAGTGATAAACATACTACCAGTACCTGTTCTTGATGGAGGGCATCTCATGTTCCTTGGCATTGAAAAGCTCAAAGGTTCTCCAGTCAGCGAAAAAACAATGGCAATCGCCAACTATATCGGTATGGGATTAGTGCTGACTCTTATGGTCTATGCAACCAAAAATGACATCATGAGGTTATTTCATATATAAAATCAGGTAGTAACAAATAAGTATCAAACAACAAATTTCAAATATCGATTAAGATCTATTTGGAATTTGTTGTTTGAGATTAATACTTTATCGGATTACACATCCTTGACGATACCTTCTGCCTCATTCTCCAATCTGATGAGTTCGTTCTCTAATGACACCCGGTACTCTTCCGTCTCATGCTTTTCCAGCTTAGACGGTACCAAAATAGGATTTCCGTAAAATATCCTCGCTTTAGAGAAAGGTTTGGGTATACAAAATTTATCCCAACTTGGGAGCTCCCAATACTTTTCCAGATATATCATTACCGGAATTATTGGGTATTGTGTCTTCTGCCCTAAGAGTATTGCTCCGGATTGAGCTACAAATCTAGGACCTTTCGGACCGTCAGGAGTTATTGCCAAAGATATCGATTCCTCTTTTATCTGCTTTACCATTCTCAACAACGCCTTTGCACCTCCCCTGGTAGTAGACCCTCTGGCAACACCGTAACCCATCCGCTGAACAATCTGTGCAATATATTCACCATCACGATGTTGACTTATCAAAACCTTTACATTACGATTCCTGCCTACATATGCCGGAAGCAGCATGTGTGCATGCCAGAAAGCATATACAGCGTATTTGCCCTGACGTTCGAGGTCTTGTGAATAACCATCTGGAATTTCTTTAATACTCATTGTACTAAACAAAGCCCTGATAACAATAGAACCAAAGACACCCACCAGAAAGTACTTAATTTTTTGTAAATTCATTTTTTTGTCACTTACGCCATTGAATTAATTGATCGCAATAGTACGCATTTTTCACACGCAATGTCGTCACTTTCACAAAAGTCTCTAAATATTTGTAAAAGTCCCTGCTGGCGCCTTGCCGAATTAACCATGTTTACTTCCTGTGAATCATTTCCAAGAATTCTATAGCCCATAAACCTTGTAATATTATTTGGTGATAACTTTGAATGTTGTTTATAAGCCTTAAATAATTTTTCCTCTAATTGAGAGTCTTCTCTTTTTTTTGCATATGCCAATAAAACAGGAATAATTATATTTATGAATATTACGGTAGCTCGTTCGTTACCAATCAAACGTCCCTTCTTCTTTAACCGTTTTCCTCCAAACGTATAATAATGGGACCAATGTTCATCATATAGTTCTAAAAAGATAGACTCCGTATCTTTTATGATAGTTTTTATCTGATCTGTCTCACTCTTATTGTAATCCGTCTTCTCAAAAGATGCTAATATTACTCTAAAGATCCCTGTTTCGTAATTTACTGCCAGGAGACGGCTGATCGCGGCGATTCTTCTTATTGGATAGTTACCAGGCCTGGAATACTTAAAACTCCACAACTCCCCATCCATAGTTTTATTATTTATATCATTTCTGATTTCTGACCATATCAACTCAATATCTGCAATGTATTGAATAGTATGCTTGTCCCTAACACCCGCATATTTTGATCTCTGACTTGGCAAGAGCCCCGACATACCAAACAACAATGCCTGTATCTTCTTGCTTCTTTCGTTTATGGATACGTCCGAAGGTATTAATCTCTTAATTTCATTGATTGTGACGAGAGTACCCAAATATCTGAACGGCTCTTTATTATTCTTATAACCAAGAGATTCTAATATTGATTCATACAATACCTGTTCAAACGTCTTCGACTTCTGCTGTTTTTCTATTCTGTCCGCCTTAACCAATATTCTTTCATCACCGGCATAATCCAAAAATTGTCCAATCCATTTATCATCAAGTGGAATTGCATTCAACCTTTTCTGGCAAGGTCCGGCATTAGCGCTTCCGGTGTGTGGATAGTTTTCGATATCAATTATATCAGCGAGCTTATCCAATTCATATTTCAGATAATCATAAAGTGCCAATTGAGGAATCCGGCGATTTTTGATGGTAAGATACTTGTCTTTTGTGTCATTCCACATAAATACATGTAAACACACATTGTCATACTCCTTTTGTTTACTGTGTCCATGACGCGCCCAATCACCTGAGCATACGTGTATCTCCACATCTCCTTTTACTATTCCCTTTCCTTCGAGAAGTATTTCAGCGTCCTTAAAGTCAGGCCCCTCTTCCAGATTCCATATGCCAGTAGAGATGATCTCTATCCTTAATCCGCCTTCAGTATATAATTTGTCCTTCTTTAATAGCTGTTCAGACCATATACAGTTTACTAACTGCTCCTTAACCTTCTTCCCTTTTACACTATACTTAAGGCTTCCTGATTCTTTAACTCCGCAATATCGCCTGATAAGCTCGCGGTAATGCGGCGCGCTAAAACCATCAGAATAGTCCTTATTCTCAAACATAAAATCTTCCCTGATTTTATTATTAGAATTAATAGTGAATGTTCAGATACAAACAAAAGGTAATAGAATCGATTGATAAAATCAAGTAGTTTAATTCGTATGTATATGAAATTGGCTTTACGAGGTTTCTCAATTATTCGATGTTATTTCTTACAAATGGTCATTGAAAAAGAAACAACAGAGTCATTGATTAGTTTATCGGTTTTTATGCAGAGAATATTTTGCTATCTGCTCCATCAATCTTACTTGTCGCATTACGAGTGTCGATCACCAGGTTAGAGTGCCGGACTATCTCAGCATAGTCATACGCACTGTGATCTGTAATAATGATTACAGCATCCATCTCTTTCAACACATCCGGGGTGATAGGAATTGATTTTTTCTGAAAGTTATATTTTCTGGTCTGTTTCAACACCGGTATCCACGGATCATTATAGTCTACAATAGCACCCTTTTCTAATAACAGCTTCATAATTGTATAACCGGGAGATTCTCTCTCATCATCAAAGTATTTCAAGACAAATTCTTGCTTAATAATTTACATTACCACAACGGATACTATATAATGAACGCTTACAGACACGATCATTTTTCTATTTGAAGTTTAGAAACAATTAATACTAAAATTGAGCCAACATCATAAAAACAATACGGATATTAAAGAAATATACAAAGAACTCGAAGCGGAGCTTGCAAGTATCAACCCGGGTTGCAACACCTGTGGTACGTGCTGCCATTTCGATGAATTTGGACACGTATTGTATACATCAACCATTGAAACAGACTATATCCTGGAAAATGTGGAAATACCCTCTTTTGATCCTGACGAAAATGTATGCCCCTTTCTCGTAAACTATGAATGTAGTATCAGAGAACACCGGGCTCTCGGCTGTCGGGTTTTTTTCTGTAATCCAGACCACAAAGAAACCTTACAGGGAATATACGAGAAATATTATACAATGATCAAAGATTTAGCTATTGATAATGATATTGAATGGGAATATGCACCTATGATGAAGCTACTTAAGGAAAAACATAAAGACTATGCTAATAAGAACCTTAAAACTTAAATCTCGAATCCATTAACACCCCGTACCTCAATCCCCTCGAACTTATGTTGCATGTTTGAAATTTCAATTTTCCCATTATCCTCCACATAATCATTGCTCCTGCCAGCAAGACATCCGCGCGTTTCGGATCTATGCCTACCTGATCACGTCTTTCTGCAACAGACATTCTTTTAAGATCCTTGACCATTCGAAGCAAGTTCCCACTTGTTAATTGAACTTTCTCAATTTCCGCAGCATCAAACTCACTAAGTTTCAAATGCCAGGAAGCGAGAGTCGTAGCCGTACCAGCCACAGCAAGCATTTGCATGTCTGAGGGAATAGCGCCTCTCCAGCCCACAAGTCCTTCAAGCTTATTATCTATTTCATTAAGGCAAATATTAAACTCGTCATCAATTACCGGGTCAGACTTCATGTATCTTTCCGTAAAACGCACAGACCCTAAGTCTACGCTTCGGCCTCCCTTTGATGTGACAATTTCTGTACTGCCTCCTCCAATATCTACCACAGCATAGTTAGATGCATCCATATTCTGAAGCAGAGAACCCATAAAACTCAATCGAGCTTCATCTTCCCCAGAAACAACCTTGAACCCAAATCCCAACTCTGCCTCTACCCTTGCAAAAAACTCCCCTCCATTTTCTGCATCTCTTGCCTGACTGGTTGCCACACATATAACATCACCAGGTTGTATTCCGGCTTTAGAGATTGTTTCTCTGTACTCGTCCAGACAAGTCAGTGTTCGTTCCATCGCATCCGGCTGAAGGTATCTGGTTTTATCTACTCCCTCTCCAAGACGAATAATACGTGCATAATCACCCAGCATCTTTTTGACATATCCGGACTCAACCTCTGCCATAAGCATAAGACAAGTATTTGTTCCTAAATCAATGGACGCCTTTAGCATTTAATATCCTTATTTAACATAAATAGAGAGCTCCATAATCAATACTTTAGTGCACGTTTTCAAAACAGGCATATAACTTAACGCCATTCGGGAGGATTTTTTTGAATAGAGCCTACACGATG
>CAXMPV010000039.1:0-11089 GCA_964195175.1 uncultured Thermodesulfobacteriota bacterium
CCTCAGCCTGGAAAAACAGAGGAATCTATCGGTGCAAAAGAAGCAAATGAATATGCCGTGATGGTTGATACATTTTCCCCCCTCTCCCTGACAAAAAACGTTCAGGAAGTATTGGTACCGAACTATCCTCAGTCCTGGCTGGATGCTTCATAACGGGGGTAATGATTTCTGGATAATTTCAACACTTTATGATATGCAATCCGGTAAGGGGTGCGATTTTTCTTGCTTTGGAAATAGATGTAAAGAAATTCGGATAAAATGAATACTATAATAGGAGGGTGCAATGAAATTTGTATCATTTTTAAATACGCAGGATGAGGAACGTCTTGGATTTGTGTTTGACCAAGAGGTTTACGATATTCAGGAAACCTCTCAGGCGATGAATCAGACGGCACCTTCGACCATGCATGTTTTCCTGAAGGATAGCGAAACAAACCTGACTCTGGCGCGAGGGATTGAAAAAACAGTTAAGGAAAAAAAGATCTCTGTTGAACCAGCGGTAATAAAAAAGATGTTAGCTCCTGTTCCCCGTCCAAACTCCTGCCGTGATGCGTATGCGTTCAGGAATCATGTTGCAGCGATGAGAAAAAATCGTGGTGTGGAGATGATTCCGGAGTTTGATCAATTTCCCGTATTTTATTTTACCAACCACAACTCTGTTGTCGGTGAAGGAGATATCCTTGTACAGGAAGACCATATGCACCGATTGGACTTTGAGCTTGAATCAGCAATTGTAATCGGTAAAGCAGGCAAAAATGTGGAAGTCAAGGATGCCGACAAATATATTTTTGGATATACCATCATGAACGATTTGTCTGCAAGACATCTTCAGATGGAAGAGATGAAGCTGAATCTTGGACCCGCGAAAGGAAAGGATTTTGCCACGGTAATTGGCCCCATGCTTGTAACTCCGGATGAACTTGAAGAATATAGATTACAGAGTGAGGAAGGAAACCGGTACGATCTTCAAATGACTGCCAGACACAACGGCAGGCAGATTTCTGATGGAAACATGAAGAGTATTAATTGGACATTTGAGGAGATCATTGAAAGGGTATCGTACGGTGTGGGAATTTATCCCGGAGATGTGATTGGGTCAGGAACGGTTGGCACAGGATGTTATACCGAGCTCAATGGAACTGCGGCTTTGAAGGCAAAGAAGCAGGGTGATAGCTTTACACCAACATGGTTAAAGGATGGAGATATTATAGAGCTTGAGATTACAGGGTTGGGTTGCCTGAAAAACAGAATTGTAAAGCAAAATGCCCCATATTCTATCCTGGCAAAAAAGAAAAATGTTTAGTAAAGACAGCTGGAGTTAAAGGGAATTTCATGACACATAGCTTTAGGACATTTATGGAAAAAATAATAGATTACGCAGGGCTTTTCCCGCCTGCCGTACTGACAATGGAAAAAGCCGTTGCAAACTATGACAGGTATCGTGACTGTCCGGAATCCTGGATGCTTTCTCACTTTATCTGCCCTGCGGCTAAGTTAGGTGAATTCGAAGTTAGCTCTGCAGGGTTGATGAAAGAAGGAAAACCATTCCACATTTCCACCCTGGGAAGAAAGTCTGATGTGTCTGACTGTTTTCTGGATTATATTCTGGAAGATGTTTCAGCAACGGGACAATTTATAGAGCGTAATGCAGGGAAGGTGGTTGTAGACGTATTTGAATTCTGCTTACCACCCGGCCTTTCTTCACAGCCTGAAAGAGTGGAAGAGTATCTTGATGCTGCCGGGAAAATATTAATTCAACACACAGCTTCGTCCGATCCTGTCACAGTTTATTATGAAGTGCCCTTAAGCCGGAACTGGCAGGAGGATATAGATTTGGTTGTTCGCGCCATTAGCAGGCAAAACAGTTCTTACAAGGACAAAGCTTTAACAGCGGGTTATAAATTCCGCTGCGGTGGGGTAAGAGTTGAACAGTTCCCTTCGGTCGAACAAGTGGTTTGTTGTATTACAACGTGCAGAGATGCAGGCGTTCGCCTAAAACTAACTGCCGGTTTACATCATCCATTCAGGCAATTTAATGAATCTGTTCAGACTAAAATGCATGGTTTTATTAATATCTTTGCGGCTGCACTTTTAGGAAAACGGCATAAACTGGATGCAGTTACCTTAACTAAGATTATTGAAGATGAAGACGGTTCAAATTTCCGGTTCGAAGAACATACATTTTCGTGGAAAGACCTGAGTGTTACGACTGATCAGATAGCGGAATACCGGGAGAATGTAGTAATCTCTTTTGGTTGTTGCAGTTTTGATGAACCAAGAGAAGATTTGCAGCGATTAGGGTTGTTACCTTAGAGCCGATTCCTGATATATTACCTTTTGCACGAAATGCCATTTGTCTCTTTAGAAAATAAAACTTATATGACTTCCCTGGCAAGTTTCTCGAAATCTTTCAGGGAATGTGGATTTAAAAGAGCCGTTATGTTTAAGACCTTTTCGCCTTGAAAGATCTGAGTTACTGCTTTTTCTACTTTCTTTCCACTGATGGTAAGCGGTATTTCAGAGACCTGAAAGATAGTCGCCGGCACATGTCGGTGAGTGGCATCCTTGCGTATTATTGCCTTGATCCTGTCACGCAAATTATCATCCAGTATAAGGCCTGTATTCAGGACGACAAATAATATAACCTTTATATCTTCCTTTGATTGTTTTCCAATGACTATACTATCCAACACTTCCGGCAATTGTTCTACAGGCCTGTATATTTCTGCAGTCCCGATGCGCACACCACCTGGATTAAGGGTAGTATCGCTTCTGCCATAAATTATGGCTCCTCCAGTGGAGGTTATTTCGATGTAGTCTCCGTGTACCCAAATACCCGGAATCTTATCGAAATAAGCTTTCCTGTATTTTTCTCCATCCTTATCGTTCCAGAAATAGATCGGCATTGAGGGGAATGGTGTTTTACAAACTAACTCACCCTTATTGCTGACTACAGAATTTCCCTGTTCGTCAAAGGCGTGTACATCCATCCCCAAACCCTTGGCTTGAACCTCACCGGCATAGACCGGCAGGTTCGGGCAGCCTAGCACAAAACAGCTGACAATATCCGTCCCCCCTGAAATAGAAGATAATTGAACATCTGCCTTAATATTTTGATAAGCCCATTTAAATAGTTCTACAGATAAGGGTGAACCAGTAGATAAGATTACTCTTAAAGCATCTAAGGAATAATTATCTTTGGGATAATAGTCTGCTTTTTTTACAGTATCTATAAATTTAGGGCTTGTGCCAAAGTGTGTAATTTTCCATTTATCGAGGATTTTCCACAAATGGCCTATGTCCGGGAAACCAGGTGAACCATCATAAAGTACGATGGTGGCCCCGGATGCCAAGCCACTTATGAGCCAGTTCCACATCATCCAGCCACAGGTGGTAAAATAGAATAGCCGGTCACCAGGCCTTAGGTCACAATGATAGCGGTGTTCTTTTAAATGCTGGATTAAGGTTCCCCCTGCTCCGTGTACGATTGATTTTGGAATACCCGTTGTCCCTGAAGAATAAAGAATAGATAAAGGGTGATCGAATGGAAGTTGTTCAAATGTTAATTCAGCCTCTCCGTGGCCCATGAATTCTTTCCATGCCTGACCTTTAGGAAATGAGGCATATGGTGTATCAGTGAACTGGATTACGACAGTCGTCTTAATTGATGCAATTTCCTCCAATATTCCTTTGATTTTTTTAAGACAGTCAAATTCTTTGCCGTTATAGTAATATGCATTTGCAGTAATTAACACTTTTGGGGAGATCTGCCCCAGCCTGTCAAAGATGCCTTTCTGGCCGAAATCTGGCGAACAGGAAGACCAGATAGCCCCGATACTGCTGGCAGCAAGGGCGGTTATTACGGCTTCGGGACAGTTAGGAATCACAGCAGCTACTCTATCACCAATACCCACTCCATGTTTTCGCAATCCCGCAGCACAACGGGCAACTTGTTCGGAAAGTTTTTTAAAGGATAGACTCGTTCTCCTTTGGCGCTCATCCACAAATATAATTGCCTCTTGATCCAGCTCACGGTATCTAAGTAAGTTTTCAGCAAAATTAAGTCTTGCGCCGTCAAACCATTTTGTACCCGGCATTTGGCGTTTTCCCATAACTGTTGTATATGATGCGGAAGCAATGATGCCACAATCCTGCCAGACTTCTTCCCAGAATTCCGCTGGGTTGGAGACCGACCATTGATGAAGTGTGGAATAATCGGTATCACTAAGTCCGTATTTTATTTGAATCCTCCGGATGAAATGGGTCAGTTGAGCTGACCTGATTTTTTCTGCCGATGGTTGCCATAATATTTCAGTCATAGTTTGTCTATAAAAGTTAAAATTGAAGGGCTCGTTCCCCCGCCTGAATGACAAGTCGGGCAGGTCAAACTAACCTTATTAGGCCTGATGTAAACATCAGAGAGATAATGAAAGTATTAGTCCCTATAGTAATCTGGGGTAAGCCGCATAATATACTGTTTTTGTAATCTCTGAGGAGGGACTAAGAAAAGTTTCAAATGTGAGGGTCTAAGAATACTTTCTCTCTTACCTCAAATCCTTTTTCTGTCTTCTTAACTTTAACGGCTTCTATCATTACATCGTGCTCAAGAAATAAAGTCCAACTATCATCACAAGCCAACGATAATAGTTCCTTCTTCTCCTGCATTATTTTCAACGGCTCAATATCATATCCCATTATGTATGGTATCTTAATATGAGAGGTGGTTGGGATTAAATCCGCGCAGTATACAAGTGTATTCCTTTCATCTGATACTTTTACAAGTTGAAGACCTACTGTGTGACCATTGGAGATGATTACATCAATATGAGGTATCAACTCAAATTTGCCTTCGACCAGTTGCAGTTTTCCTTTTTCCAATACAGGAACAAAATTTTCTTTAAGATAACTTCCACGCTCTTTATCATTCGGAGTCAAGGCCCACTCATAATTTGCTTTCTGCACATAATATGTGGCATTTGGAAATGTAAGTTTGAGTTCACCATCTTCTCTATAAGTTGATCCTCCGGCATGATCAAAATGAAGATGTGTTAGAATCACGTCTGTTATGTCTTTCGTTTCCAGGTTGAACCTTTTTAAGGAGGAACCAAGGTTGTATTTACTATGATCAATTTTGTAGATCTTTTGGTGTTTTTCAGAAAACTTAGTCCCGATGCCATTATCAACGAGGATATTACGTTTGTTACCCATAATCAGTAATGTTCTAAGGGCCAGATCTATCCTGTTTTCATCATCCGCTGGATTCAGCCTACTCCATATTGTCTTTGGAACAATGCCAAACATTGCCCCTCCATCCAAAGCGAACCTTCCCGTATCTATCTGATGTAATTCATACCTGCCAATCTTCATATTAATTAAATCCTGTATTCCACAAGGTTAATGGTTTTATCAAACCTGAGTGTATTTATAAAAGCCTTCGCCTGTTTTCTTGCCTAATTTCCCGTCTCTAACCAGTTCTTCAAGAAGTTGTGAAGGTTTGTATCTATCATCGTTTGAATTTTCGTAAATCACCTGCATTATATTTAAACAAATATCGAGTCCTATAAAATCTGCAAGCTTAATCGGGCCTATAGGATGATTCATGCCATATTTCATAATGGTATCTATGTCTTCCTTGGAAGCGACGGTATTTTCTAAAAGATTTATTGCTTCTCCAATAAGAGCAAAGAGAAGACGGGTAGAAACAAAGCCGGGAGAGTCGTTCACAACTGC
This sequence comes from uncultured Thermodesulfobacteriota bacterium, assembly GCA_964195175.1. Lineage (GTDB taxonomy): Bacteria > Planctomycetota > Brocadiia > Brocadiales > Scalinduaceae > Scalindua. The sequence goes on from CAXMPV010000039.1 coordinate 5,731, forward strand.
CGGGATTTTGTCAAGGCACTTTGTCAATTCAGTTATAGCCTCCACTGTTTCTTGTGACGTCTTTTCGCCCCGAACTATTTCAACAAGCTTCATCACTTTAGGAGGACTCATAAAATGCATTCCAATAAAACGTTGGGGAACGGCCATCTCAGCAGCAAGTTTGTTAATAGGAATCGACGATGTGTTTGTGGCAATAATCGCATCATTTTTGCACACTTTATTAATGGATTTGTATACTTCCATCTTTGTGAATAAGTCCTCAAAAACTGCTTCTATAATAAGATCACAATCCTTTAACTTATCTAGATTTGTAGAGGTTACAATGAGGTTCGAAACCTTACTCCACATTTCGGGATCTGTAAATTCTTTTAGATTTTCTAATGCTTTTTGAAGTATTGCCTCTTTCGTGTCAACAAGGATAACGGCATAATCATACAGAGCAAATACCTGGGCTATTCCTCGACCCATTGTCCCTGCACCAATAACGCCTATTTTTCTTATCTCATTTACCGACGTCATGATATTGTTCTGTATAATAAGATATTCTCTTTATTCATAATTAGCATGGAGCAAAATAGACGTCTGTTACCTTGAATTTGGAATTTCTTAAAAATTGGGACTTAACATCCATTCCAATCTTTATATCGTCTTCTTTTATTCCAATAAGTCTTGACTGGAAGAGGGTATCAACTCCATCAAACTCTACAAGGATTAAATTATATGGGGTCTCTTTTAAGAATGCTTCCCCGCCATAATAACAGGTAGTCCAGGTGTGGATCTTACCGGTCTTAGGAAGCTCAAACCATGCAGTCTCTTTGCCACAGTACATACAGTGTTTACGCGGAGTGGCATATTTGTATCCACATCCTTTACATTCGCTTCCTAAATGTATACCTTTCGTCAGCCGGATAAAAAAGGGTGAATCCTGAGCATAGGAATGGATGTAATCCATTTCATAGTGATTTTTAATAATAACGGGATCAGTATTAAATACTATTGTTCCCTCTTCTGTTTCCGGTATTTTGACATTTTTTGGCATTTAAGTTTTCTCCAAAATAGTTACTGCCACATAGGTTCCTGTTCCTGCATGGCTGTGAATAAGTCCTCTTTTGGCATTTTTTATTTGAAGTTTATCGTTCCCAAAATGTTTTCCAATTTTCCCCTGTAATTGCCACAGCGCAAATACTGCCTGCATTATGCCTGTAGCACCAACCGGATGACCTGATGCAAGTAACCCTCCTGATGGATTAACGGGGATTAAGGCCTTTTCGGGGAGGTCCAGTCCGTAATCTATATCTTTCAAGAAAGGCTTGCCCTTTTCTGCAAAGCTTCCGCCCTCTCCGTATTGACATAAGCCCAAGTCTTCGTATGTCTGTATCTCGGAGGATGTATAGGCATCATGCAGTTCTATAAAATCAAGTTCGTCCAATGGATTACTTATTCCAGCATGTTCATATGCCATCTTTGCCGCTGCTCTTCCCGCCCTGAAAGAATGTACACCGGGATACTTGAGTTCCTTATAATCATCTTCATTTTCATGTGGAAGCAATATAACATCTCCATGAGGTCTATCAGCCATACGCATGCAATCGGTTCCTGTTCCTACACCTTTTATGAGGACAGGATTCTCACACACTTTTAAAGCTGTATCCTCATCTGCCAGGATGCAGACCGCAGCTCCGTCACTCATAGTACAGCAATCAAGTCGCGTCAACGGCCATGCGACCATCTCTGAGTTTCTTACATCTTCTATAGTTAAGTCTGCCGGATGCTGTGCAAAAGGATTGTAGAGCGCATTCTTGTGGTTTTTTACAGATACACAGGCCATCTGCTCCGGAGTCGTTCCAAATTCATACATATGTCTTACAACCATCATGGCATAATATCCTGTATAAAAGCCTCCTAATGGATAATCATAATTTGTATCAGAAGCAAGTGCAATAAACTCATTGCCTTTCCATGTATTTACCCTGCTCATGGTCTCAAATCCTGCGGCAACTGTTACCTTCATCCTCCCGGATGCAATAGCCTCATACGCGCTTTGTATACAAAGTCCGCCTGTAGCTCCGCCGCCTTCTACCCTCCTTGAGGGCTTTGGGCATAGTCCCAGGAAATCCTGGATCATCGCGCCAGCCATAAGTTGTCGTGTGAAGTGATCTGAAAAATATGACACTACGGAACCGTCTATCATAGATGGTTCAAGCCCGGGCACATGGGAAAGAGCATAATCATAAGCCTCCCGAACCATAAGCCTGAAATCCTTTTCAGGACTTGCTTTTGCAAATTTGGTTATACCACCTGAAATTAAATAAACTTTTTTCATTTATTGATTCCTTTTTTGACAGGATCTACAGGATAAATACAGATAACTGAAAATGATAAAAATAGTTCTAAAAAAACAGGTAAATGGTATTGTTGTAGGGTTCGTTCCCTGAACGAACTTCTTTTATAAGGCTGTTTGGCCTGTCCGGCTGTGTCATTCAGGCGGTGGAACAGCCTCCACATTATCCATTATTTCTAACAAGTTCTTTTGCAAAATCTGTTATCTCTTCCAGGGTTGTACCAGGGAGAAACACTTTTTTTACTCCTATTTTCTTCAATCCTTCTACATCCTCTTCAGGAATAGTCCCTCCACCAAAAACAGGAATATTTCCAATTCCCTTTTCATTCATGGAGTCCATAATTTTTCGGAACACTACGTTATGTGCTCCGGTAAGACAACTGATACCAATGGCGTCTACTTTCTCTTCGATTGCCTTGCTTACGAATTCCTCGGAATTTTGATAAAGACCGGAATAAATAACATCAAAGCCGGCATTTGTCAGGGCCTTTGCAACAGTCCTTAAACCCCTGTCATGACCGTCCAGGCCAATCCTTCCAATTAATATCTTTGCCTTCATATGTTTTTCTTCCCGCCTGCAGCAAACTCATTAAATTGTTCCCGGTTCTTTATATTCTCCGAATACTTCTTTCATAGTGTTACAAATCTCTCCAACTGTCGCATATAGTTTAAGTGCTTTTATAATTGGAGGCATAACCGATTCCCCATTCTTTGCACTCTTTTTTAACTCTTCCAGGGCCTTGTTTATTCTGTTACTATCCCTATTCTCCTTAAAAGCCCTCAGTCTTTCAACCTGTATTTTTTCAATCTCAGGTTCTATCTTTAACGTCTCAATAGGCTGTTCCTCTTTTGCCTTAAATTTGTTTACACCGACAATTATCCTTTCGTTGTCATCAATCTCTTTCTGATACGTATAACCGGCATTCCTGATCTCGTTTTGTGGAAAACCTTTTTCAATGGCCGAGACCATTCCGCCAAGATCATCAAGTTTTTTGAAATATTCATGGGTCCCTTTTTCCATTTCATTGGTTAACGCTTCAATATAATAAGACCCGCCTAAAGGATCAATTGTATTTGTGACGCCACTTTCCTCCGCAATTATCTGCTGTGTTCTAAGTGCGATCATTACCGCTTCCTCTGACGGAAGGGCCAGGGTTTCATCCAGAGAGTCTGTATGCAAAGACTGGGTACCTCCCAAAACTCCCGCTAAAGCCTGAATAGTAACCCTGATTATGTTGTTCAAAGGCTGTTGTGCCGTTAGTGTGCAGCCGGCAGTTTGAGTATGGAATCTCAAGGCCATTGAATGAGGGTCTCTGGGGTTGTATCTTTTTTTTATTTCTCTGGCCCATATACGCCTTGCTGCCCGGAATTTGGCTATCTCTTCAAAAAAGTCATTATGAGAGTTGAAAAAGAAAGACAACCGCGGTGCAAATTCATCAATATCCAGACCTGACTTTATAACCTCTTCCACATACGTCAATCCGTCATACAATGTAAAAGCCAGTTCCTGTATTGCAGTGGAACCGGCCTCTCTTATGTGATAGCCACTGATGCTTACGGGATGCCATTTGGGAATATGACGTGCAGAGTAGACTATTGTATCAATAATTAATCTTAAAGATGATTCCGGTGGATATATCCACTCGTTCTGGGCAATGTACTCTTTCAGGATATCGTTTTGAATTGTACCTTCTAATTTTACCGGGTCTATTCCCTGATTCTCTGCCAGGGCAATATACATGGCAAAAAGCACAATTGCCGGGGCGTTTATGGTCATGGAAGTTGTTACTTTGTCCAAAGGTATATCCTTGAACAATGTTTCCATATCAGTGAGTGTATCAATGGCCACTCCACATCGGCCAACTTCTCCTTCTGAAAGGGGATCGTCAGAGTCCCTTCCCAGGAGCGTAGGCAGATCAAATGCGATGCTTAACCCCATCTGTCCCTGTTTTAAAAGATATTTTAGTCTTTCATTGGTCTCTTCTGCCGTACCAAACCCCGCAAACTCCCGCATTGTCCATGGCCGTGCTCTATACATGGTTGGATAAATACCTCTGGTATATGGAAACTCGCCAGGAAATCCCAGGTCGTTTAGGTAATCTATATCGCCATCTAAAGAGGTATATATTCTTTCGATTACCTTCTGAGACAGATTAGTGAATCTTTTCTTCTTTTCGGGAGTATTCCTTAAGCTTTCACCAAGGGTTGTCGTTTCCCATTCCTTTTTCTTTTCTCTTATTTTGTCCAAACTGTTCTTGTCAGTCATAGTGTTATTTATAATGTTTCAATTGCCATACTCATGGCGCCACCGCCACCCAGGCATAAAGTAGCCAGTCCTTTTTTTTTCTTCCGCTGCCTTAAGGAGTGAATTAGAGTAACTAAAATCCTTGCACCGCTTGCACCTATAGGATGTCCAAGGGCAATAGCGCCGCCATTAACGTTTACTCTCTCAGGGTCAAAGCAAAGATCTTTTATAACCGCAAGCGCCTGGGCTGCAAAGGCCTCATTTAATTCTATTAAATCAATATCCTCAATCTTAAGTGAGGTCTTTTCCAGGAGTCTTTTTACCGCATTGACAGGAGCTATGGTAAACCATTTAGGATCAATATGCGCGGTTGTATGACCAATAATTTTTGCAATTGGTTTCAAGTTTAATTTTCCAGCAGTTTCCTCAGACATGAGAAGGAGAGCAGCTGCACCGTCATTAACTCCAGGAGCATTTCCGGCAGTAATTGTTCCTTTCTCATTAAAAGCAGGTTTTAACGAGGAAAGTTTTTCAATACTGGTATCGTATCTTATAGATTCATCTGTATCAACTACCTCTTCATCACGGCCTCTTTTAACAGATATTGGGACTATCTCTTCCTTAAACATCCCTGACCTTGCAGCCTCTGCAGCTTTTTTATGACTTTGAACAGCATAATCATCCTGCTCTTTCCTGGATATTTTGTATTTATCAACAGTCAACTCGCATAAAGTGCCCATATGAGTATTATTGTAACTGTCCCATAGTCCGTC
>CAXMPV010000040.1:0-11068 GCA_964195175.1 uncultured Thermodesulfobacteriota bacterium
GCGTGCAATATAGAGAAGCAGGATGATGATAACCGCGATATTGAATGTAAGGATGATCGCAACTTGTGATAGTGGTTCTGATAATGATAGAAGCCCGGCAAGCAGGGATTGTGAAGTGTGATGAACCTTCCAGTAAGCGTATGCATCTACTACTATCAATGGTAAAATAATAAATTTTACAAATGATCTGAATGCCGTACGTTTATTACCTCGTCTTTTTATTGCAGCCATTTAGTAAATTCTCCATTGAGCAATACCATGCTTAGGATTATAATAAATATTCTCACACGAAGCCATAGTGAATTAAGAACAGGGAATTAGACAGGATTACAGGATAAAAGCGGATGAGAAGCAAGAGGTGAGAGGCAAGAAACCAGAAACAATATTTAAGAAAGTAAAATAGAAAGCCATGAGCAAATCAAGACAGGAGAGATGCTTACAGTGTAGGTTAATAGTTGAAGAGTGTATTTGTAATGATATCGTACCTCTTTGGTCGGAACATAGATTAACCCTGTTGACAAATAAACGAGAAGAACATATCCAATCAAATACCGGAAGGTTGCTTCGATTAATGCTGAAAAACAACTCTCTTGTTTATATAGGAGAGAAGGGGTGGGAGGAGAAAATTGAAGAGGAAATCTCCAAGAGTGAATACACGCCGGTTATCTTTTTCCCGATAACACCTTTCAGTGATGGACAGGAGATTGCTAAAGAGGATGGGAAACCACTGAATATTATTGTTCTGGACACAAATTGGAGTAGCGCGAGGAAATGGCTCTATAAGCTTGGGTCTATGAAAGTAAAGAAAATCGGATTAAGAACAGTTCCTGCTTCAAAGTATTATTTGAGAAAACAGTCCAAGGACGACAATTTATGTACATTTCAGGCAGTTACTTCATTACTGGAGGAGCTTGGAACTAAAAATTCTGAATCTATCTTCTCCCACATGAATGAACTATTTAGTTTATGGGTGAAATCCATGGCAAAAGAGAGAGGATTGAGCTTTCCTTAGTAGGGAAGTTGGTTGAAAGGCTTTATTCCTCACACGAAGTCTCAAAGGGATACTTAATTGGCGACATTTCAAGCAGAAGTATTTTCACGCAAAGGTGCTAAGAGCGCGAAGAAAAGAGAGGAGGTATATAAGAGATGGGAGTAGTTTCTGTCAGGTTTAATAAGGATGAAGAAAGATTACTAAAAGAATTAGCAGATTATTTCCATACTGACAAATCGACATTAATTAAAAAATCACTATTTGATCTTTATGAAAATACGATCGATTTGACAACTATTAAAAGCTTCGAGACTAAAGAAAAAAAAGGGAAAGTATCATTTACTACTGCAGACGATATCATTAATGATTAACTAATCAGACCTCTGGTTTAGGATGGAATAAATACTTTATTTTTTAAATTCTATTTCCTTAGTGGTCTTTGTGTCTCTGTGTGATTATTGTGTTTTTATCCTGTAATCCTGTCTGATTTATTCTGTAAGTGAAAATCGCACGTATTTGATTATTCGATTATCAGCAAGGTGTTTTTTCTCATAATTCGTTTCGATGTAGAGATCTTCATGTCGTTCATCATCATCATGAACATCATTGACCTTTTCTTCAACTGTACATCTGTTGTCCCTTAATGACCTGAGACTGAATTCGAATAGGGGGGTTGAGTCTGTTTTAAGGTGGATTGTTGCTCCCGCCTTTGTCACCTGTTTATATGCCTCCAGATAACGGGTGGCAGTGAGCCTTTTGTTAGTACTGCCGTTCTTTAAAAAAGGATCAGGAAAGGTTATCCATATTTCGTCGATCTCTCCTTCTGCAAAATAGTGAGCAAGGTCCAGGATCTCTATGCGGAGGAATGCTACGTTAGTAAGGCCTCGCTTTTGTGCTGCAACACACCCTGACCACAACCGTGGGCCCTTCATATCAATTCCGATAAAGTTCCTGTCAGGATTTTTTGCTGCAAGGGCAACTGTATAATCACCTTTGCCGCATGCCAACTCCAGTGTTATTGGATTGCCGTTCTTGAAATGATCTTCCGCCCAGGCCCCGCGAAGCCTAAAATCATCCTGTTCCGGTTGATCAGTGAACTGTATGAGATTATCAAAATCCTCAAGTTCCTCTAATCTCCATAGTTTCTTTCTACCCACAGTCACAACTCCAAAAAAACTCGTAATTCGTTAATAGTCATTCGTCATTAGCGCCTTGTCTTCGGCGTTTTTTGTCCGGGGAAATTTGTGAAATTAGTGTCTGTCATTTGTTTTGTGGCAAGACAGTTTTTAATCTTATCAATGCGAGTTTTTTGCGGACAGGATCTTTCCACTTACGCCAATCCTCATATTCAATATGTGGGAATAGCGTTGTAAATGATTTGTGAATTTCTGGTGACAAGTCATGTGCTTCAGTACTGCTCGAAACTGCTGTAGTTAAATGTCCGTCTTTAACTATCAGATACCATCTCCTGTTTTTACGTTCAAACCAGAGAACAAATGGATTTTGGTAATGGTTTTCATGTGATCTTTTCCAACCGGATAGTATTATTTTAGCAGTGCCCATTCCATTCTTAATATACAGATCTACAGATTTATACAGATGCCAGTTTATATGTTTGTACGGGTTTGACAGGTTGGACGGTAGAATACTGTTTTCTTCCAGAATTCTAATAATATCATCTTTATGTTTTTCAACTAACTTTTTGAACTCTGCTGCTGCGACCCTGTCTATACTTTCTACGATGGCATCGTTAGATACATTCACAGGTGTCCGCTCACCATGACCACATCCTAATGCAGAGATTATCAGAAGGAAAGCTGAAATACTCCATGTTATTTTCTTCTTCATATTGTTTATATATAATTTAGGAATTAAAGAACAGACGTCTGCTAAGCACCAAATAATAAAATTAAATTACAAACAAATCCCAATAAAGAAATCCAAAGTTCTAAACAAACTGATTTTGGTCATTAGTACATTGTAATTTGTTTGTAATTTGCAGTTTGTATTTTGTAATTTCTAAAGTTGTTTTACTTCTTGTCCTCGGCGCTTTCTGACCGGGGAGTGCTCTTGGCGTCTTTGCGGTGAATAATGACTCATTTTTTTATCTGTCTTTATCTGTGTCCTATTAGTTTTTTTACGGCCATTTCTTCTCTTGTGTGGGTTCGTCAAGTTCTACAAATGGCTCCTGCGTTACTACAGGTTCCGGTTCCTCTGGCTCAGTCTCTTCTGTTACAGGCCTTCGCATCTCATCCGCATTAAACTGCATCTCAAAGAGTTTTTTGTACAATCCTCCTTTGGCCAGAAGTTTCTGGTGATGTCCGGTCTCTACGATCCTGCCGTTTTCTAAAACAACGATCAGGTCAGCGTGCAGGATTGTTGAAAGTCTGTGGGCTATTACGAACGTAGTACGATCTTTAACCAGACGATAGATGGCATTTTGAATAAGCTGTTCGGTCTCGGTGTCCACGGAAGAGGTTGCCTCGTCCAGGATCAGTATTCTAGGATTTGCAAGGATGGCACGCGCAATGGCAATCCGCTGTTTCTGACCACCTGAAAGTTTTACTCCCCGTTCGCCGATCAGGGAGTCATATCCTTTTGACAGTTCAATAATAAATTCGTGAGCATTTGCGGCCTTTGCTGCCGCCTCTATCTCCTCGTCAGAAGCGTCAGAGCGTGCGTAAGCGATGTTAACCTTGACTGTATCGTTAAAAAGAAATGTTTCCTGCAGTACCATGGCCGTCTGTTTTCTGAGGGACTGGAGTTTGACATCCTTTATGTTGTGACCGTCAATAATAATATCTCCTTTGATAGGATCGTAAAATCTGGGTATCAGGTTCGTGAGTGTAGTCTTGCCGCTTCCGCTGGGTCCCACAAAGGCGATCATCTGTCCAGGCAGTGCTTTTATATTGATATCACTTAAGACTTCCGGGTCCTTGTTGTACATAAAGTGAACATTTTTGAATTCTACTGTACCGCGTACTTTTGGTAAATCGACTGCATTTGGTGCATCCTTTAATTCAGCGGGTGTATCTAGCACTTCGAAAACGCGCTCGGTGGATGCAAGAGCGCGTTGTATCTGATTATAAAATCGTGTTACACCTGTAATGGGGCCGTACATCCTCTGCAGGTATGGAAAGAATATGACGAAAGTACCGGCGGAAAGCTGACCTTGCAGCACCTTATAACCACCAAAGCAGATCACTACTACAGCTCCCACCTCGGTAATCAGGTCTACTGCAGGCCGCAATGTATGAACCAGCCTTAATATCCGGACGTGTAGAATGTAATTTTCATAGTTTTTCTTTTTGAATCGTTCTAACTCCTCAGGCTCTTTTGCAAAGCTGGCAATGACACGAATGCCGGAAATATTGTCCTGGATCAATGCGTTAAGATCACCGGTTTTCTGCCTGAGGGAACGGAAGATAATCCGTATCCTTTTTCCGAAATTATAGGTACAGAGAGAGATAAATGGACAGACAAACAGTACGATAGACGTAAGCTGCCAATCGAGTTTCATGCAGAAATAGATAATCCATGCGAACTTAAACATGTCCGTTATAAAGGTAATTACCGGGCCGGCAATCGCCTGTTCCAGTGAATTGACATCGTTCATAAGGCGGCTCATAATATCGCCGGTTTTATTGTTTTCGAAATAGTTTAAGGGAAATCTTTGAATGTGACCGTAGAGCTCATTCCGTAAATCATAGACGAGTCTTTGACCCAACTCCGTCGTAATATAGCCATGGACCATGGTAATCCCGCTGCCGAAGGTGTGCATAACCAGAAAACTGGCACCGAGAAATATAAGCATAAAGATGGTGGAGTCATTATCCTCAAACCAGCGGCCATGAACATAGTCAGAAGCAGTTAAGAGTGGTTTTGACAGAGGGATCGGGCTTATCCGCTCGTCTGTCAGGCTGTCGTGGTTATAATCATCGGCTTGCTGACCTGTTTCGGTAGGGTCTATTAATCGGTCAGCTATTCTGATCTCGTCTACAACAATCCCAAGAATTTGTATTGGAAGGACCGCAATGCATGCGCTGATTGCCGAAAGAACCAGAATTATCGACGTCCTGCGCCAGTAGGGAATCAAATAACATAGTAACCTGAAATACGTGCCTCTATTGGATGTACTCTTTTGCCTGCTATTCATGTTTCCATAATACTAAATTCGCGCTGAATGAACAATGTCAATTAGGAGATTTATCTTTATAAATTTAATTCAAAGGGTAAAATCAATACTGTTTTTTACATACAACAGTCAAAATCATTTCTTTCAAGGAGATATATAATGGCACAAGATAGGGTAAAGGTTGCCGTAACCGGAGCGGCAGGACAGATTGGTTATGCGCTACTGTTCAGGATTGCATCAGGTCAGATGTTTGGGTCGGAATATGAGGTTGAACTTCAGCTCTTAGAGCTTGAACCTGCACTGCCTGCACTTCAGGGCGTTGCAATGGAACTTGATGATTGCGCTTTTCCTTTACTCAAAAAAATTACATGTACCAGTGATATGGATGTAGCTTTTAATGATGTTAACTGGGCAATTCTGGTTGGTTCTGTACCAAGAAAAGCTGGAATGGAGAGGTCTGATCTGCTGAAGATTAATGGCGGGATCTTTACCGGCCAGGGTAAGTCTATAAACGACAATGCCGCGAAGGATGTTCGTGTTTTTGTTGTCGGTAATCCATGTAACACCAACTGTCTTATTGCTATGAATGCAGCCAAAGATATTCCAAATGAGAGGTTTTTTGCCATGACGGCTCTCGATGAGAAGAGGGCGATTACTCAATTGGCTCAAAAGGCGGGAGTAGATACAACTGAAGTAAAGAACCTTACCATATGGGGGAATCATTCTGCTACTCAATATCCGGATTTCTACAATGCTAAGATCGGTGGTAAACCTGCCAATGAAGTCATTACAGATGAGGCTTGGTTGAGGGGAGATTTTATTAAAATAGTCCAGCAACGTGGCGCAGCCATTATTAAGGCCAGGGGATTGTCATCAGCAGCGTCAGCAGCCAATGCGTGTGTATCCGGTGTTAACAGGTTGACTCATGATACTCCGGGAGGGGAAACGTTCTCTATGTGCCTTGCTTCAAAGGGTGAATACGGAGTTGATAAAGACTTGATCTTCTCTTTTCCCTGCCACGTAAAAAATAGTGAAGTTAAAGTTGTTGAGGGTATTGAGCACGGAGAGTTTGGTAAGGAGAAATTCTCAGCAACATTGAAGGAACTTCAGACAGAGAGGGATACTGTCAAAGAGATGGGTTTGATCTGATATAGCGCGGCAAGCCGCAATTAAGTTTGAAGTGCCTAAAGTTTGAAGTGAGCTAAAGTTGCGGTCAAAAACAAATCTCTCATCTTTTAACTTTTTAACTTGTTAAAGACAACATATCTCGCCAGAACGGTCTGAGATATCCCTCTGGCAAGCATAAGAAGGGTTAAGGCCAGCCATAGGGCGTGGTTTCCCATTATGCCGTGGAAAAGGTAATACGTCGGCAGAAAAAAGAGAAATGTGGATAGAAGCATGGTGTTTCTCATTGCTTTTGACGCGGTAATTCCAATATAAACTCCATCCCATATAAATGGTACGGCATGAATAATCGGCGCAATAATTAACCATCCCATAAAAGGCATTGCTGCATTAATTACTTCCTGATTATCTGTTAATATTTGAAGTATCTCCTTGCCAAAGAAGTAAAAAAGTAATACCAGCATAATGCTTATGCCGAAACCCCATTGGAAAGATACTTTTATTGCTTTTCTAAAATTTCCCGCATCACCAGCACCAAAATATTTTCCGACAACCGATTCAGCGGCAAAGGAGAACCCATCAATACCGTAAGCACTTAACATGATGAATTCCAGGAGAATAATATTTGCGGAACCTAGGATTATCCCTTCCTTGCCAGACTGAACCTTAAAAAAAGAGAAAGCAAATATAAGACAGAGAGTTCGTATAAAGATATCGGAATTTGCCATGAGGAACTTCTTCATCTTACCGACATTAAGCAATTCCAATTTGTCCAGGAAAGGTATCATATGTCTGTAGTTTTTGTAAAAGAACACCAGTGCCAGTATTAATCCGCAGTATTGCGCGATCAAAGTACCTAATGCCACGCCGTCTGCTTTCATCCCTGCAACCCTTACAAACCAGTAACTGAAAACTATGTTGATCAGGTTCACAGCTATTGTGATGATCATCGGGATTCTGGCGTTCTGCATGCCAAAGAACCAACCGGTAAACGCAAACAGGGCTATTGTAGCCGGCGCAGCCAGTATCCTGATATTGAAATAATCCGCTACATATGCGTCGACTTCCGGTGTTGTTCCGATTAAGAGCAGACTCAATTTCAACAGTGGCGTTTTGAATGCTATCAGCAACAGGGCGCCCGCCACAGCAATCAACAGAGCTCTGCCCAGTATAAGTAAACACTCTTTGTCGTCCTGCCTGCCAAATTCCTGCGCGGTAAAACCGGTGGTACCCATCCGTAAAAAACCAAAACCCCAATACACAAAATTAAATATCATCACTCCAAAACCAATGGTAAGGATATACTCAGCTGAACCAAGGTGACCCATCAGGGCCACATCTACCAAGCTCAGAAGAGGGACAGAGAGATTGCTTATAATATTTGGTATCGCAAGTTTGAGAATTTCTCTATTCATAAATAGTGTGTAAACTCTTTTAATTATTAAATTACAAGTTTAACAAAAAAAGGAGTAGGGGCTCAGGAAAAAATTAATTGGTAATGATATTAAAAAAGCTGTTTGTATCTTATTCCTATGGAATATAATAAATCTTAGTTATAGTATGAATATAGTTGTGAATAATCCTATTCTAAAACATGGTAAATGGTGAATATACTTCTGATCATTACAAATCGATATCGCGGCCCTATACCGGTAATGCCTCTTGGCGCATGTCTTGTTGCGGAGTCCTGTGAGCGTGCAGGGTATCAGGTCAAATTATTGGACCTGATGTTTGAAAGGAATCCGTTACACGCTTTGGGGTCGGTTATTGATAAAACCAAACCGGATGTTGTAGGGATTTCTCTGCGCAATATCGATAATAATGATATGCTGCATCCTGTTGCGTTCTATAATGAATTGACATCACTTATGAAGACTATTCGTGGGAAGACAGATGCAACAGTTGTTCTGGGTGGTGCTGCCGTAGGTGTAATGCCGGAAGCATTGCTCCGTTTTACTGAAGCAGACTGGGCAGTATTGGGCGATGGAGAAATTGTTTTTCCAAAAGTATTGGATATGTTGTCAAAAAATATGATGCCGAAAGATATCGCCGGTGTCGCCTGGATTGAAGATACCGGTTTCAGAATGAATACCGGCTTTGTAGACCGTTTTTCAGATAACGGTTTAGTACCGGACTTTAGTCGTTGGATAAATTTACCTGCTTATCTTTCCAGGTTTTCCCCTGTGCCTATTCAAACCAAACTGGGATGCCATTTTAAATGTGTATATTGTACCTATAGAAAGATCGAAGGTCAGAATTACCGATTATGCGACCCTCAAACTATAGGAGGGGAAATCATGGATCTTGAGAAAAGGGGGTTGAGAGATGTTGAATTCGTAGATAATGTATTTAATTCACCCTATGATCACGCAATTGCATTATGTAATGCTATCGCAAAGGTTCGAACAAATGTCCGGCTTCAAACAGTGGAGTTAAATCCGTATTTTGTGGATGATAATCTTATTGGAGCAATGGAACAGGCAGGTTTTGTCGGAATTGGTATTACTGTTGAGAGCGCTGCCGACCCTGTTTTAGATCGTTTGAAGAAAGGTTATACTGCGAGGGATGTATTCAAGTCATCCGAGGTCATTCAACGCCACAGGATACCGTGCCTCTGGGTATTTATGTTCGGAGGGCCTGGTGAAACCGAAGAGACGGTGCAGGAGACCCTTCGCTTTGCAGAAAAATGTATCGGTCAGAGAGACGTTGCACTCTTCATGATTGGGATACGTATTTATCCAGGCACTGAACTTGAAAACATTGCAAGGGCAGAGGGGGTATTGACCCTGCCTCCCAAGGAAATGCTTGAACCGGTATTTTACTTATCTCCATCTGTTAATAAGGAATTGTTACTGAAAAAAGTTCACAACAGTATGGCAACACACATGAATTTTATTAATCCGAATGCTATCAGTCTTCCATTCCTGCCTGCAATTAATTTTATGGGGTACTGGTTGGGAGTGAAACCTCCACTCTGGAAAAAAACACGTTACATTCGCAAGGGGCTCAAATGGTTAGGAATGGATTTGTAATCTTACCCGTATAGATCTTGTTGAAAAATTCGAGATAAAAAACATTTTAAAGAAAGTGAATCCATGCATATGAAGAATGAATGTGTATCTATAGCTTCTCTTGGCTTCGCCACTCCACCTTATGCAGTAAAGCAGTCAGAAGCAGAGGCATTTCTGAGAAATCATTATTCGAAGGTTTTAGAGCCAAGGAGCCTGTCAAAAATGATTAAGATCTTTGCTCATCCGAGTGTCTTAAACAGGTATATCGCCGCGAAAGACCTTGAGTGTCTCGTGAATGAAGATCCGGATACTCGCATTGCCCGGTTTACGCACTGGGCTGTGGAACTTTCGTCACGGGCGATAAATAACGCCCTTGAGCAGGCAGGGATTACTACCGATGACATAACCGGATTAGTGGTGAATACATGTACCGGTTACATTTGTCCGGGCATTTCAACATATCTCCTGGAAAAACTGGGTTTTTCAAATAACATAAGGATACATGATCTTGTGGGGAGCGGTTGTGGCGGTTCTATTCCAAACTTACAAATTTGCAGGGACATGATACAAGGGAATAGAGACGAGGTAGTCGTGAGTGTTTCAGTAGAGATCTGTAGTGCAACATTTCAGATGGCAGATGATTTGAGCCTGATTGTGTCAAATGCACTCTTTGCTGATGGTGCATCTGCTGCAGTTCTATGGAGTCGTCCCGGTGCATTAAAACTGATTGCATCAGCGAGCAGGTGTGACACTAAATATCGTGAAGATATACGATACATATACAGAAACGGTCAATTGCATAACCAGCTCTCATTACAATTGTCAAAGTTTGCCAGTAAAACGGTTGCCAGGGTAGTAAATGACCTGTTAACACCCAGAGGGCTGAAACGGGAAGATATTAATCACTGGGCATTCCATCCGGGAGGAGAAAAGGTAATCAACGCGGTCAGAGACGAATTAGGTATTCCGGAAATAAAAATACAGGCGACTCGTGATATCCTTGCTGGATATGGAAATATGTCGTCTCCGACAGTCCTGTTTGTTCTACGTGAGATTTTAAGCAAGGGTGTTGCTCCAGGCGATTGGTGTTTAATAGTTGCTTTCGGTGCCGGGCTGAGTGCTCATGGATTTCTGTTGAAAGCAGAAGGGTGAAACAATATGTAGTTTACGGAATTTGAAGAATTACAATCCCAGGCCTTCACAATATTTTGCAAAAGCGACTTCACGGCAGTCAGGAGCAACATCTACCATCTCTGGTGCAAGGTCAGTATTGACAAGCCTGTTGCTGCCACTGTCTAACAGCCCGTTAAGTTCAGTTACAGACGCTGCCAGTTGCTTTCTGATTGAAGCAATGTCGTCGAAGCCATTCAAACCACCCAGATTGGACAGAATGGCATGAGGCGTTAAATTCTTGTCTACAGGTAGATCTGTGTTTAAGAAGGCTAGAGCACCAAGGTCGTTAATTACCGCTCCTTCACTCTTTAACGGATCTGCCAGTGGTAATTGTGCATCCGGCTCAACTCCATTTTTGAAGTTGCTTATGGTAATTACTTTTGTAGAGTCATTTGGTTTGTTTTCCAGATGTGCTCCTACCAACAGTATGCAATCAGTACCGGAATTATCCCAGGCCTTTGCGCCAATTTTACTTAATAGAGAGACATTTGCGCTATTCTTCAATTTGGCATACGGGAATTTGTTTGGCTCTGTTTTTTCTCCTGTGATATAGAAGAGAGTACCATTCTTCTCGTCACAGAGGGCTTTTGCAGTAAAAAGTGTTTCGACCGTTAGCTTAGGAGAAACTATGAC
>CAXMPV010000041.1:0-5347 GCA_964195175.1 uncultured Thermodesulfobacteriota bacterium
ACAGCACCCTATTAGTTTTTCGGGTTTTTTATTTTTTCTGTATTCTCTGTGCATTTTATTTGCCATTTTTAATATTTTGTTTCTAAATCTGATTCCATCTTGAGTATTTCGCTTGACGCAAATGCATCTACAACATCAGAATCAAATTGCTTTCCTGACATTCTTTTGAGTTCTGACATTGCCGTATCCGTTTTCAACGGTTGCCGATAAGTCCTTTCTGATGTCATTGCATCGAAGGAGTCAGCTACTGTCATGATTCTCGTTAGAAGTGGTAAATCTTCACCACCTAATCGGTCCGGATTCCACTGCCATCAAAATGCTCATGATGGCCTCTTATATGACATATTCCCTCTTTAAGAAATCCTAGTGGCTTTATTATCTACCACTAATATTCTCATTTGTTCTCCATATATTATTCACTGACGGAAACGTCTTAACACTTAAATTGCCTCTATTGGAAGATCAATTTGAAAAACGGTGCCCTTCCCCTTCTGGTTTTTTACCGTTAATGTGCCCCCATGCCTTTTGATAATATCATGTGAAACGCAAAGTCCTAAACCCATCCCTCTCTCTTCATCGTTTACTACAAAGAAGGGGTCAAAAACTCTATCAATCACTTCTGAAGGGATACTCCTGCCGGAATCATTGAAAGCAACATTTATATTGCCGTTCGTTCCTCTCTTAGTAACAATTTCCAAACTCCCCTTGCCACTGATGTCTCCTCTTAAATCATCAATGATATTTCTGCAAACCAAAGAAATTTGTTCTTTATCTGCCATAATCACAGGTAAATCCTCGTCAAGGGATTCAACTATTTGAACTTCCTTTGCCTTCTCTGTATCTTTAAATGAACAAATCACATCTTTCAGGATATTGTTTAAATTTACAATTTTCTTGTCAGGTTCAATCGGCTGAGCAAATGCCACTAAAGATCTTACCGTTTCAGCAATTCGCTGGGTCTCTTCCTCTAGAGTTTCGTAAACATGATAATCTGGGTTACTATTTTCCATTTGTGATAATCGTAATTGCAGCTGGCCGCTAATAGTAGTTAATGGGTTATTGATTTCATGTGCAATTCTTAATGCAAGATTGTCTATCGTTTTGTTTGTTTCAGATGATTCCTGCAGGAAGTTCCCGTTTTGACTAATTCTATCTGAAAACTTGTGAATAATTGCAAACAGTTCACTTATATAGAAAGGCTTCAAAATATAACAATCCGCTCCTCTTTCAAGATATTTAATAGCTTTTTCTCTATTAGAATTACAAAAGGAGATCAAAATGAACAGATTTGGATTAATCTTTTTTACAACATCAAGAAATTCCATTTCTTTTAATTCCAAATCATCTACATCAAGAATAATGATATCTATTTTATTTTCAGTAACCGTTGCAATTGCGTGAAAGACGCTTTTTTCAAAAAGGACGTCGTATCCTTTGGTTTCTAAGAGCTTGACTGCCGCTCTCATATTCTCATCTTCTCTGAATATAGCTAAAACTTTATTATTTTTTGACATTTGAGACATGTTCATCCCAACAGCATTTTGGCAATATAATAGAAGCAACTGTTCCTTCGCCTATCGTACTATCTAAATCTATAGTCCCATCAAACTCTTTAATAATAGATTTACTCACGGAGAGACCCAGGCCGGAACCCTTACCATCTGCTTTAGTAGTATAAGACAAACAAAATACTTTGTTTAATTGATCTTTGCTTATACCACATCCCGTGTCACGAAATTGAATCAAGACGAAATCATCCTGAAAGTTATTTGTACTTATATATAGAGTTCCCCCATCTGGCATGGCGTCTCTTGCATTTTGCATCAAATTTATAAAAACCTGTTTCATCCTGTTACTATCTCCATACACCACAATATCAGATAATGTCAAAGTCTCTTTTATCTCGATACTTTCATTCTTCATTGTATACCCAATCATAGTCATGACTTCTTCGACTAATTGATTTATATCAAAGGCTGTCTTTGGCATTGGAGCCTGTCTTGTAAAATCAAGTAAGCAGTTAGACAAGGTGGCGATACGCGCGAACTCACTGATAAGTGCTTCGTAAGTCTTCTTTTTAGGATCAGTATCATGCATTTCAACATGGAACATCTGAAGCCATCCAGACACATACGCCAGAGGATTATTAATCTCATGAGCAATTCCGGGAGCAATTTCTCCCAGACATGATACTTTATTCAGGGATTGTGTGTAGCTGTCTCCTTCGCAATTTTCTTCTACTAAAATATGATATCCGAAAACACTTCCATCCTTATCATAAGAAGAGAACACAGACAGTTTTTCACCGGATTCACTTAATCTGAAAATCTCAGGGCTTCTTTCTTCAACAACATGCACCTCTTCAACCGGTATCGAAAAAGCGTCGTACCACTTGACCCCAATCAAACTGGATGGCAAACTGCCATTAGTGCGGCTAACCGACTTTATAATTCCATCTTTGTCAGCTACAACAATCCCCAATATATCCTTTACCTCAGACATTATGTGTATAGTTCTCCTTATTATTTTATGCACAGAGAATGACAGACTTTACCCTGAAAGGTTTTTCGGGTTTTTAATTTTTTCTGTATTCTCTGTGCATTTTTATATTCATGAGTAATCTACTACTCAATACATAAACAATTACCAAATATGTATTTCTTCTTCCAGAGAGACATTGTATTTCTTTTTTATGGTTTCTTTGATTATCTTTATCAGTTCAAGTATATCAGTACTGGTAGCATTCTCGGTGTTAACTATAAAATTTGCATGCTTTTCGGAGACAACAGCACCTCCCACCTTTAAGCCTTTAAGATTTGCCTTGTCAATAAGTTCTGCCGCCTTATATTGAGATGTATTTTTAAATACACTTCCTGCGTTAAATGTTCCCAGAGGCTGGCTTTCCTGCTTTTCATGATAAATCCTATCCATCTTCTCCATAACCATCTCTATCTTAGATTCGTTAAGCTGAAATTCTACTTCGATAACTATTTGTTCACTAAGATTACACCCACGGTATTCAAACTCCACGTCACCACGCATATACTTAGTGATAGTCCCGTCGAATGTCATTGTAGTCAGAGATCTAATAGTGTCGCTTATATCACCGTATTTTCCTCCTGCATTCATCATTACTGCACCTCCAACAGTGCCAGGAATTCCGGCCAATGCCTCCAGCCCTCCAAATCCACTTAAAGCTACAGTACGGATCAATTTTGGCAGATTTACCCCTGCCCCGGCTAATACACACCTGCCATCTCTTTCTACATTTTTAAAATTTATTCCTCCTAAATGTATCACGACCCCCTTAACACCATTATCGCCAACAAGGAGGTTGGTACCCTTACCAAAAACAAATATCTTCTTCTGCTCAGCTTTACAGAACTGCAACACCCTCTTAAGCTCTAAAGCACCCAGCGGCTCCACAAATATCTCTGCTGCCCCACCTGTCCTGAAAGAAGTATATTTTTGAAGGGGAACATCATGCCTGAATATTTCACTAATAATTTCCGAACTGTTTGTCATATCGCTTTCAGGATCAATTAGATCAAAATCGTTTTGAATACCTGTTTTCTGATTAAATTCTTTTGATATAAGTTCCATTTCTTATCACAAAGATCTTGTTTAGATTTCACTGCATTTCAAGTTAGAGGGCAAGTAAAACTAAATAGACTCTTCTTCGTCTTTTTCTCTTTGAGCATCTGGCAAATCTTATCGACAACCCTCTCTGCAGCAAAAGGCTTACTTAAGCTTTTGTTTATTTTCTTCATATTGTCCAGACTTTCATCATTTGTGAGCAAGTCGGATACGAGCTTTATGACTCTTTCAGGCGTCAGTTCTTCCTGCTTGATGATCATGGCTCCCCCCGCACTGGATAATTCATAAGCGTTCCAGTATTGATGGTTGTCTGTAGCGTACGGATAGGGTATAAGGATCGCCGGAATACCTAAGGCCGTAATCTCTGCAAGCGTATTTGCACCGGAACGGCTAACAACCAGATCCGATAATCTATAGGCAGCACCTATATCATTATAAAACTCAGAAACAAAAGACCTTATCCCCATGCCGTTATAAGCCTCTTCTACTTCCTGATATCCATGTTTTCCTGTCAAATGTATAATCTGCAAATCAGGAACTAATGCCTGAATTTTAGGAATGCTTTGTAACATTACCTTATTTATAGCCTGTGCTCCCTGGCTACCACCCATTATTAATAATGTCTTTTTTTGGATATCAAGTCCAAATGGATTATCTCCACCCTCTGCCTCGTCTTCTATAATACCACTCCGTATTGGCACTCCAGTAACAACGACGTGTCCACGTTTAAATCGTTTTTTTGAACCTTCCCAATGGCAAAGAACAGCGTCTACCCACCTTGCCATTTTAAGATTGGCCCTTCCTGGTATAACATTTTGTTCTATCAAGACAATTGGAATACTGGTGATATATGCTGCAAGCACGGGTAATACGGAACCGTATCCACCCAGCCCAATGATCATATCCGGCTTAATCCTTACAAGATTAATTAAAGAGTGTATTATCCCGATTAGAGAGCCGAAGACAAAAAGTGGTAAGCGAATTAACGATGGTAGCTTACAGGCCACAATCTGTTTAAACTCGTAGTCACTCTTTCCTATGTATCCGGCCTCTTTTTTTTTATTTGTTCCAAAAAAAACTATACGCGCACCGGGAAACCTGGATGATATTTCCTGCGCGATACTTAGGCCTGCCATTAAATGGCCACCTGTACCTCCACCAGCAAAGACAATTTTCAAGTGACCAGACTCCTATTATTTTCAATATTAATTGCCGAAACATCTTTTTTTTCTGATTGCTTCGCAATATTTAAAAGTATACCTATCGCCAGCATAGACAATAGTATTGACGAACCTCCCGTACTGATAAATGGTAATGGAAGCCCCTTTGTTGGTATGGATCCGGTAACCACCGCTATATTAATAGCCGCCTGCAAGGCGAGTGATATGGTTATACCTAATGAAAGGAAAAAACCAAATAAGTCCGGTGTGGCCTTACAAACCCTTATGCCCTGCCATGTTAATATTGCAAACATAACAATAATACATGTCGTCCCAACAAAGCCGAATTCCTCACCTATTATTGAGAAGATAAAATCATTATCGCTCATCGGCAGGAAAAATAATTTCTGGCGGCTCTCTCCCATTCCCAAGCCAGCTACGCCCCCCGAGCCAAGCGCAATCCATGATTGTATTATTTGATAACCAATTCCCATCGGATCTTTCCAGGGATCAAGAAACGCCAGCAGTCTGTTGTATCGATATGTCGGAATATTGTGCATCATTTGATAGATATGAGGAGTTGAGGCTAT
>CAXMPV010000041.1:5357-11043 GCA_964195175.1 uncultured Thermodesulfobacteriota bacterium
CAAAGACCACATAAACTATCCTGGTGCCACCTACCATTATCAAGACAAATGTGATCATTGATATAAACATGGCCGTACCAAAATCCGGTTCCATTAGGACAAGCAGGGAGACAACACCTACTAATACAATCGGAACCACAAAACCTCTTAGAAAAGTAGACATCTTTTCGCGGTTTTTTGCAATATATCCTGACATGAAAATAATCATTGCAAGTTTTGCAAATTCTGATGGTTGGTATCCAAAATAGCTTCCAAATCTTACCCACCTGCGAGCACCATAAGTAACAGTTCCTATTTGTGGAATGAGCACAACAACCAGGCCGACAAGCGCAATTACACAAATTGCCGTACTATATTTTTGCAGATAATGATAATCAATCTTCATCATGACCAACATGCCTATTATTGCTATGGCCACCCACATAAGATGCCTTAAAAAAGCTGTGTTAAATGTATGGGTGCTATTGGCTACTTTTGCAGAGCTCGTACTGTAAATCATAATTATCCCTATTAAAAGTAACGTCGTAACAAGGTACATTATGACATTTGCCGGCTCTAAACTACGTATAGCGCCGAAGCTGCAATCGCCATCCTGATCGGAGTGCGCTTCTTTACCGTATATATGTTGGCTTCCTAATACATTCATAATTTCAGTGTTATCAAACTAAAAAGTGCCATTATTGCCGCAATTATAAAAAACCTCATCGTGACCTTGGTTTCCGGCCAACCTTTAAATTGAAAGTGATGATGTAGGGGTGCACATAGAAACAATCTCTTACCAAAGACTTTGTAAACACCGACTTGCAATAAGACTGAAGTGGCTTCTATAACAAAGATACTTCCTATAAAAAAGATAAGAAGTTCCTGTTTCACAATAATTGCGACAATTCCAAGTATACCTCCCAGTGGTAGTGAACCGACATCTCCCATAAATGTCTGTGCGGGGAAGCAATTAAACCACATGAATCCCAATCCGGCGCCCACCAATGCGGAGCAGAAAATACTCAATTCACCAGCGCCTGCAATATAGGGGACATTTAAGTATGCACTAAAGTCTACACGTCCCACAATATAGGTTATCAAAGTAAGGGCCAGACCAGAGATCACCGTACACCCAATTGACAGCCCGTCCAGTCCGTCTGTAATGTTGACTGCATTTGACATTCCTACTACAAAAAACATAACCATCAACACATAAAATGCGCCAAGATCAGGCCTAACTCCTTTGAAGAATGGTATTACAAGCTTTGTTCCTTCGTCAATATCCTTGAAATGAAAGTACAGTATCAGGCCAATTATCAACCCCAGTCCGCATTGAAAGAAAAGCTTCGATGCACTGGTTAAACCTGATGCATGATTTTGTGTCAGTTTTATATAATCATCAAAGAATCCTAGAATGCCAAGCCAGACAGCCGTAAACAGAACCAGTAAAATATATATGTTGAAAATATCACACCAAAGCAGAGTAGAGATAATGATTGCAATCAATATGATAATACCGCCCATAGTGGGCACGTTTTTCTTATCACTGTGAAGATCTTTTAATGTCTCAGAATCTGTTTTAGATGTATCTTCTGAAACATTACGTTTTTTTAGTATCTTTATTATTTGTGATCCTACTAGCACGCTTATAAAAAAAGCCGTTATAGCAGCCAGGCCTGCTCTAAAAGATATAAACCTTATTATCTCAAACCCCTGAATATAATCGTGAAGGGGATAGATCCATTTATAAAACAATTATTTTCTCCGTACGCTGTAAAAAACTACCTAACAATTCCCTGGATTCAAACCAGGCTCAGTAGTGCAGAATTATTTTCATCTTTTTTTGAAAAATGACTCTCGATCTGACGCACAACATTCTCAAGTTTCATTCCTCTTGAGCCTTTTATCAGGACGGTATCATCTTTTTTTAATTGTGAAGCAACGAGAGATGATGCCTCTTCCGAGGTGTCGCAGCTTCGAATTCTCTCTTCCGACATACCATTGGCAATGGCCTCTTCTGCTACAAATCTGGAAAGAGAGCCGACTGTCCACAGAATATCAATATTTGCATTGGCAACCTTTGTACCAACTTCTCTATGCAGGCTTTCCGCATAATTTCCCAACTCCAGCATATCCCCGCATACAAGTATTTTCCTACCAGAAGTAGCCAATTGTGAAAATTCATCTAATGCAGCAGACATTGACGAGGGATTTGAATTATATCCGTCGTTTATTACTACTATATCTCCGCAAACCTGTTTCTCCATCCGCATAGGTGGAAGCTTAAAGTCAATGAGTTTGCCACATATATCTCCCATACCAATACCAACTGCATTACATACTGCTATAGCAGCCATTGCGTTATAGACATTGTGCTTACCTAGCACATTTAGTTTGAAATCAAAAACGTCATTTACAGTAAAGGCGAAACCCGAATCACTACGTTCAACATTTGACGCTCTTATATCAGCGCTTTTATTATAACCAAAAGTTATAACCTTTCCGTCAAAACGGCTTGCAATCCGAGTACACCAGTCGTCGTCTGCATTCGTGATTAAAACACCATCTTCAGACATATTTTCGATGAATTCTGCTTTAGCATTTGCAACACCCTCAATACTGCCAAGGCCTTCAAGGTGTGTGCAAGATATGTTGGTGAGAATGGTGAAATCAGAAAATATAATTTCAGATAACCTTCTAATCTCTCCCGGGGCATTGGTACCCATTTCTACAACACAAAAATCCTGAGTGAAATCTGATTCGAAGATTGTTAACGGCACTCCGATATAATTATTAAAACTCTTTCTGGACCTGGTTACGTTATTAAAATTACAAAGAACATGATAAATCATGTCTTTAGTCGTTGTTTTGCCATTGCTGCCTGTCACTGCAACAAAATCAGTTCTCAAACTTTTACGATAAAACTTTGCAAGGTCACCTAAGGCCTTTAAAGTATCAGCAACTTCTATCAAAATGCATTTCTTAACCCCAGAAAGTGATGAATAAACAGCTTCTTTGTTACTTGATATCACTGCGCCGGCAGCACCATTAGAAACAGCTTGATCGATAAATTTATGGCCATTATAATTTTCACCCTCAAGGGCGAAAAACAGCTCCCCCTCTTTTATAGACCTTGAGTCAGTAGATATTCCCGCAATGCGCAACCCAGAGACACCTAGTAGCAGCTCCCCATTAATTGCCTTTAAGACATTAGAAATTTCAATGTTATTCATTTTTCTTTATCTACTGCAATTCAGGTTTCTTTTAGAGTTAATACTAATCTAACTTCCATAAACTACTTACATGATTGATTCAAAATCTTCTCTTTGCCTTTCACATCTAGTAAAAAGCTCATAAAGCTTTTTCAAGATACTGGATATCTCTTTATCCATAGATGGAAACATATTCAGCCTAGTTGAATCTCTATAGGATATGGAATCTTTATATGACTTCTTTTGAGTATCCAGAAGATAACCAATGAATCCGTAATCCGGATTGAAGTACGAATCCATACCTTGCGAGATGTTTAGATTCCTGGAATAAAACTCTATAAAATTTGCTGACGTACATAAATCAATTAACGATTGGTATGTGTGCCAACTATCAGGTTTGGAGACCAGACTGGACAATCTACAGAACTCTGAGTGTGTAATCGTAAATATAGGCTTTCTCAATTCGGTCTTTTCAACAATTTCCAACGGTATTATCCCATCCCAATCTTTTGAGAAACCTTCTACTATATATTGCTCCCCCGCCCTATCTGTCAGCTGAGACCACACATGAGCCCTGCCAATTCTGCTGTCTTTGTCAATTACCCATCCCCATATAATCTTTGTGTTTTTCTGCATTGAGGCAAGATGTGATACGAAAAGGAATACGGCATCCTCACAATCACCTTTTTCCGACTTGCTGGTTTCATATGAAGTCTGCCAGATATCTGTTTTAGGCCGTTCCGGAGTATATTCTATATTGAACGCTATATCCTTGTATGCTTCATATATATACTCCCCATTGTCAAATGTTTCTTCACACCAATCTTTATACATGAAGTTGTAAGGTCGCTTTCCATCATTATTATCAGGATATGGACACTCATCCGGCACAGGTTTGTAGGCAGGTTTTGAAAAATCATCTGCACGGAAATTTACGGTTGTATATGTTATTCCCTCCAGAACTGATTTGTCTGCCCGGTTAAGCCTTTCTGACAAGAACTGACTGCGGGAACGTTCTGATTTATCAGAACGTTCCACTTCGGAACGTACCGGTACCGAGGATGATAGATCTGGTTGGTCATTACCAAACGCATATGATAGGTCACACAAGCTTAACATTATATAGATGCAGTTCAGACTAGTAATTGCTTTCAGCCCTTTTGTCATCATTTACTTATCCTTCTAATAAGAATATTAAATAAGTCGCAAGGATCGGAATACAAAATTTATGCTTATCTTTTATTTATATAATTTGTTTTCAGTTTTTCCTGAAAGTATTGTTTTAATTACCTCTCTGTCATCAAAGGGAGTTATAGTATCTTTGATTATTTGGTATTTTTCATGTCCCTTTCCGGCAACAAGAACAAGATCACCATCTTTTGCCTCGGAAAGTGCTTCCGCTATTGCTTCATGTCTATTTGTCTGAATATGAAACGACCGCCCCGGCTTTATTCCCGCCTTGATGTCATCTATAATATTTAGAGGGTCCTCTGAACGCGGGTTATCATTCGTCAGCCAAAAAATGTCAGATTTCTCATCAGCAATCCTGCCCATCAGTGGACGTTTCTCTTTATCCCTATCACCTCCACAGCCAAAGACAAGTAGTATCCTGCCTTTTACCAAATTTCTTAGGGCCTGCAGTACCGTTTCAAGAGCATGAGGCGTATGGGCATAGTCAACAACAACCTCAAAACCCCAGTTGCACGGTACGCTTTCCAACCTCCCCGGTACTGTAGGTGCGGTTTCAATGCCCGATTTTATTACATCAAGTTCAAATCCAAGTGAGATTGCGCTGGCAACGGATGCGAGCGCGTTATAGACATTGTGTACACCCACAAAGGGTACCTTCATATCTATTTCTCTTCCCGAATATTTCAGCTTGATTATAATATTACTTATTGATTCTCTACATATCTCAGCCTTTATATCAGCGTCATTCTTTATTCCATACCATAAGATTTTAGCATTCGTTCTATCGGCAAAATATTCACTAAACTTGTCATCTGCATTTAGTACTGCAAAAGAGTCTTTCCTTAAATTCTCAAACAACTTGACCTTCGCATTCATATAATTCGAAATTGTTTTATGATAATCTAAGTGTTCGGTGGTTATATTGGTAAAAACAGCAGTTTTAAAATCAATATTCTCAATCCTGTGCTGAATAGCTGAATGAGAAGAGACTTCCATAACTGCAAATTTCATCTTTGCCGTTACCATTTCTGCAATGAGCCGTTGAAGCTCAACTGACTCAGGAGTTGTTTCCTGTGCAGGTATCATTTTTTTCCCTATTTGATAATTGATCGTACCGATTAAACCGGCCTCATATCCTGCTTTCTCAATTATCGATTTGGTTAGAAATGTAGTAGTCGTTTTTCCATTTGTACCCGTTACGCCAACAACATTAATTTTTTGAGATGGGTTGTTATAAAAACAACAACTCAAGGAGGAAAGTGCTTTTCTAGTATTACGTACAACTATTTGAGGAATATTTG
>CAXMPV010000042.1:0-10865 GCA_964195175.1 uncultured Thermodesulfobacteriota bacterium
CCGCTCCCGCTCCCGTGCCAACGGCTGTACTTTTTTGTGTGGTTGATAAACAACCGGCAGAAAGAGTCGAAATAGCAACAATAAACATGGCTGTAACAATTATTTTGCCTCGCATTTGTTTTTCTCCAAAATAACAGACATTATAAAAACATCCTGTTATTAAATCATTTTCTTGTTAATCAGTGTAAATATCGTTTTTAGTCGTAAAACAGTTTCAATTTATTCTATTTCGAACAGATCAACAATTTTACGAGACACTTCAATTACTTTTACTATCTTATTTCCAACCTGTATAAGAACTGTTCCTTCCTGTATAGTTGATAGCTTTCTCAGGAGTTCCTCAGGCAGATGGCTTGCACTGTTATATGCTTCATAGTCCATAACTTCACCTCTTGCTACCTTCTTTTGCCAACCTGGTGGCAATGTTCCACCTCGGGCCAGTTTTTTAGCCAAACCTGGAGGAAGTGATTTCTTCTTCTTCTTATTCTTATTTTTTTTTGAAGATACTCCATTTAAATACTTCCTAATTATTTTCTTCTCTTCCGAGGTGATCACATTATCTTCCGGAGTGGTTACTTTTCCCAGCCACTTTTTTAATCTAGACTGAAAGGTCGGCTGATTGTGCTTGCTTTTTTCGTGATTTGCAGACACATCGTTTTCACCATAAACGGGAGATAATGTAAAGACGAATAAAAGACATGACAGAATAATTATTTTCATGATATCCTTCTCCTACATGGTTATTGAGTTAACCCGGTAATATTATTAGATTATAAATAAAAGCAACTATGGCAGTCGCAAATAATGTTCCTATTCATTGAGTTGCACTTAACAATCGTGTAAGCTTTGGATATGCAGATAGATACGCATTAAGAGAGGCTTTTTGTCTATTTGTATTTTAGATATTATCTGTCTCATTATGAACTTAGATGTTTTAAACTGGACCAGTTTGGAGGTGCCATGTTCCCTGTGTGATGTATTTATTATATCCCCGTCACAGTCTGAACATGATAAAGGGGGTCACTGGTGAGAGTCCAGTATCGCCCATATCCTTGACGTGATCAATAGTTCCCAGTGGTATTTTAAGTCGTACCTAAAAACACAAAAAGGTAAAAAGAGATAAAAACACTCTGCGAATAACATGGAAGTTATTCGCAAAATCTGTCTTACACCAATACTTCTAACGCTAATGGTTTTCAGGGTGATTGCATTGTGCGTTTTGCAACAAACTCATTAATTATTTTCAAATTCTTCTTCGACGGCTTGGTTCTACCATGCTCCCAATTCCAGATACTCTCTTCTGAAACTCCAATTATGTTAGCAACTTCAGATTGCATGAGCCTGTTATCCATACGTTTTTTCCGAATATACTCACCAATTGTTTTAGGATTGACAGGATAACCATCTGGATAAGTAAAAGGCCGTGCAGCACATACAATATACTTAATGCTAGTATGCAACGGGTAGCCGCAACCCCAAGGTTGCGGCTACCCGCCCTAACGTACTGTTCGGTACGGGCGGGCACAAACCGCTTAATTTTAATTGAAATTGATGTTATCTTCAGTACAATGAGGGAAACAAACGTGACACGAGAACTAACTAATCCGCACAACATAAAAACGGAAAGGAGCTATAAATGAAAATTTCAATTGAAAGCGAAACGAGGATAAAAATTATTCCGGAATCAGATCATGAGAAGGAAAGCCTTGATGCATTATGGAAGCTTGTCATACGCTGCGATAAGGATAGTAAGGTACTATGTCCTATTGGCGCCTACATACCTTCGACAGATGAGGGAGCGAACTTTGTTATACAGGACCAGTAATCTGAAGTGTAGTTTTAACAAAAAGCTCAATATTACTTACGTTGTAAAGGTTGAATTAAAGCCAGGCACAATTCTATGAGATCAGGAGAAAAGATGTGTCAATACTGATTGATGAACTCAAGAAGGAGCATTCTGAGATTCTTGCCACACTTAACGAAGTAAAAAAGCTTGGCATTCTCTCTAAAGAAGGACAAGACAAGCTCACGTCTTTAGAGGTGAGTCTGCTTGCACATCTTGAAATGGAGGACGATCAACTTTATCCGGCTTTCAAAAAAGAGGCGGAGCATAACAATAGCATAAAAGACACATTAGAATTATTTGCATTGGATATGGAAGGCGTATCGAAAATCGTACGAGAATTCTTCGAAAAATACTCTGAAGAATTTTCAGGTAATGAGCTTTCTGAAGATTTTGAAAACTTTCTTGCAGCCCTTAACAAAAGAATATGTAACGAAGAAGAGTCTCTCTATGATGAGTATGAAACGCTGGACAGGTCCTAAAAGGCTTGAAAATAAACAGAATCAGAAGGATTTACAAAACCCTTTCCATTCATCTAAGAAAACAGATTTTCTCTGAATGATATCCAATCCACTCCATAACACCATCTGATCCCTCAACCATCAATGTACTTTTTTATTTACCAGGGGAAAGTAAAAAAATAGAACCGTGGGCTTTATATGAGAACTGACTACACAAAAGGGCAAAATATTCATCCACATGCATCACCTTCTTCCCGGTCTGTTGGAAAGAAGGTGATGCTGATCTTCCCCCCAGACTGGTATCCCTCCAAACCTTATTTGAGCCTGCCGACTCTGACCGCTTTTTTAAGGAAAGCCGGACATCAAGTCTCCCAAAAGGACGTGAACCTGGAAATGTATGATTGGTTCTTCAGCGAAGGTTGCCTTCAATTTATTTTGGAAAGAATCCCTAAACAACTGGAAAGGCTGAATAAGTTATCGAGAGACCAACGCCTTGCTGATGAAACAATAAAACTCCGACAGGCTCTTCGTGAATGTACCCAACCATATATTAGCACGCTTGCTAAAAAAGCAGAGTCCGCCAAAGCCATAGTACGTTCACCGGAATTTTATACTGTGGATAAGTTGGAAGAGGCTATGAACGTCTTTCATGAAGTGATGCGAACCATATCCCTTGTATATGCCCCGGCTAGAATCTGTATGCCTCCTATGGAAACAGACTTAACCTATAAATTGTTTATATCATCTGATATTCTAGCAGCTGTCGAGGACACACAAGTCAATGTGTACAGAGATGTATACAACCACATACTTAAACCTGCTATAGAAGAGGAAAAGCCTGATGTAATTGGAATTTCAATTGCCTTGAGCCAACAGCTCTTCTCTTCCATGACATTTTGCTCGATGATAAAGGAACAGTTTCCCGGTATTCATATTACTATTGGTGGAAACACGGTTACACGTTTACGCGACGTATTACCAAAATCATCCAATCTGTTCTCACTTTTTGATACTGTTATCATGTATGAAGGAGAGACCGCATTTTTACAGTTAATCGATGCAATAGGAACAGACCGGGATTTTTCAACGATACCCAACCTCATATATAAAGATTCTACCGGAATCCATACATCTACGGTTACTACTGCGGAAGATATGTCGACTCTGCCACCACCCGATTTTGATGGCCTCCCTCTTGATAAATATTTTGTACCAGACAAAATCCTATCTTATCTTTCCACCAGAGGATGCTATTGGGGAAAGTGTGCATTTTGTGATCACGGAGAAGGTTACACCGCAGGGTATAGGGCCAAGGGTATAGACCAGATTATTGAGGATATCACTTATCTGAAAAATCGATACCACGTAACCCATTTTCACTTTCCCGATGAGTCTTACCCTCCAGCATTATTCAAAAAGTTAACGAAAAAATTAATTGAATCTGACCTACAGATCTCATGGTCAACACATTTACGATTTGAAGAGAGTTTGCTGAACAACAGGGTGTGGGAAGATGCCGAAAGATCAGGGTGCAGGTTTCTGCATATGGGATTTGAAACCGGAAGTGAAAGAGTACTAAGATTGATGGGCAAAGCAACCACGACTAAGCAAATCCAACAAAGCCTGGAATTCTCATCCCGGCATGGTGTATGGAACCACGTGATGGGCTTCTTCGGATTTCCCGGCGAAACCTACGAAGATGCAAAATCTTCCATACAGTTTTTAGAAAACAGTAAAGAACACATACACTCTATTGGCTTTGGTACTTTTGACCTCACTAAATATTCTCCAGTCATAAAAAATGCAGAAAAGTTTGGAGTAACCTACACCAAAAATCCTGAATGGGATTTAGCACTCGATTATTATTTTACCGTGAAGGAAGGCCTAGGGATAGAGGAAGCAGGACAGGTCCTCGAAGAGTTTGAACAAAACCACTATACAGGATGGGATTTAAAAATCTATATTCGTGAATATCTCTTTTTGTATGTAGCTCATTTTGGAACCAACAAGCTTCCATCCCTCCAATTCAGGTTTCAGTAAAAATCAAGAGACAGAAAAGCACTCCATTATAAATATCTATTTTTTCCCACCGTATACGGCTTCACGATACTCTTTCCAGAAACAATCTACCATGCGAAACCCGGCCTCTGTGAGGAGTTGAGTTTCTTCCGTAATGGAAAGGGGATTATCACCATCTCTTTTTTCCTTCGATGTATATTCCGAAGCGATGTAATCCAGCGATTTTTCCTCATGCTTCAGGCTTCGAGATCTATCCTGTGTGCCTTTGTAAAGTAAGCGTCTATATAACGCTTCATTCGCTGGATCGACTGCATTAAAGATGTCACAATTAATAAACCAACCATCAGGCTTAAGTATCGAGTGAACATATTGAAACAGTTTCAGTTTCTCCTCCCTCTGTAAGTGGTGGAGTGCAAAGGCAGAAACGACAGCATCAAACCCGGCAACATCTTTTACTTTATCAGGTAACTCCTGAAAGGTTGAAGTTTTGAACGTGATCTGCCCCAATTGTTCCTTAAGCCTTATCTTTGCCTTATCGATCATCATTTCTGCGGCGTCTATTGCAACAACGGAAGCATTGGGATACCTCTCAACAATTTTATGAGTAAGATAGCCAGTGCCCACACCAAGATCTAAAATTCGTATTTTTTCAGATCTATCAAAGGGTAGTATTTCGCCGGCAATTGATGCCATGTGTTTACGATTCGGATGCCATACATCCATGTCGAGATCATATGTCGCAATAATGTCACTGTTATTGAAAGCGTACGCCGTCTCTCTTTGGTCATTTTCAGACATTTAAACACCTCACAAAATTGAATTACACGGATTTACAAAAAAAGCCCCCAACACCTTCTTACAGATATTGGGGGCTTTCACGTCTTCATTATAATAATATTTTACAATTACTCTATATTTTTATATGGAACCCTCTCTCGACAGCTTTTACAGTAAAATATATGAGCGTACTTTATAATATGTTTATAACTTGACAACATTTGTGGCCTTGAAGCCCTTTTCGTCCTTAACAAGCTCGAATTCTACATTATCTCCTTCAGCAAGGCTTTTAAAACCTTCAGCCTGGATTGAAGTATGATGTACAAATACATCATCTCCATCTTCCTGAGAAATAAAACCAAAACCCTTTGAGTCGTTAAACCACTTGACTGTTCCATTTGGCATATTGAAAATCACCCCCTTCGAATAGCAAAAAAATGACAATAAAAAAAGGCGACAAGGTACGTACCTTGTCGCCTCTCAACTAAGAAATATATGGTAAAACCGCGTAAATGGTATTAATAGTATTAATGATATACAATACAAATTTAAAGATACAAATACTAAAGACAGTTTGATATTATCAAACAATATTTATTAAATCAAGAGAAAATATAATTTATTATTTACTCCTGAAGGGTATATTGCATATAATCCTGAATCGACGTTTTTATCTGAAATCCTGGTATACCCTCAATGGACGGTGGAATGCCTTCAACTATTTTAATACCTCCCAATTTCCATCTGTAACAAGGAGGGATGGGAGTTTAATTGGAATCTCTCTCTCCTTATATAAAACCTATAAATCTTAAGAAACAAATGAAACAGGAACTTATGGTAAAAAGTTTATTAAGAGATGATGTCTCTCTTACTCCCCCATTTACCGTATCGGAACTCCCACATAAGGCAAAGCTGGATCAAAACGAGGCACCTTTTGATCTCCCTGATGAGGTCAAGGTGATACTACTTGAAAGGCTTAAGGAATATCAATGGAATCGATATCCACAGCCATCAGTATATGTTGAGGCCAAAGAGGCTTTTGCTAAAGCAATTGGATTTTCATCGGAAAACCTGATACTTACTATGGGCTGTGATCAGCTCATACAGGGTGCCTATCTTATTGCGGGAGGACATGATCGGAATGCCTTGATCTTTGAGCCAACTTATCCGATGTTTTCCCACGCTGCCAGATTTAACCAGACAAATATAACCAGAATACAACTCACTGCTGAAGAAATTCCGAGAAAAGATCATATCAACGAGACGGAACACAACATTATCTTTATTGTTACTCCCAACAACCCAACCGGAACTTTTCCGGAAGAAGGAGTTGTAGAGACTGCACTCTCAAAGAACTCATTAGTCTTTGTCGATGAATCATATGTTGATTTTTCTAAAAGAACATGGTCTCACCTTTTAAAAGAACATTCCAATCTCTTTATCGCTCGTTCAACTTCAAAGTCCTGCATGGCGGGGATGCGTCTGGGATATGGTATTGGACACCCTGACATTATCAATGCGATGGAGACCACTTTTACAGCACCCTATCATTTAAGTTGTCTCCAACTTGTAATAGCAAAACACTTTGATCTTATTCAGCCCTACCTTAAAGAGTTTGCGGATATTATTATTGCTGAAAGAGAACGTGTGTCTAACCAATTCCGTGAGTTGAAAATCTCTTTTATTCCGTCTCAAGGCAATTTTATTCTCTTTAAGGTAAAGAACCCATCCGACATTTTTCAACAGTTATCAGAATCCGGTGTTCGTATTCGTAGTCTCCATACAATCCCCGGCCTGTCTGATTATGTCCGGGTTACAATTGGAAATAAGAAAGAGAATGACCTGTTCCTGGAAATACTTAAAACTCTCTCTTTTAAATAAAAACAATGAAAGAAACTATAATAGAAAAGTTCGTTGAAAAAGTGACAGACGAAAAAAACAAACACTCAGACCGCTTTTATGAAATCTTTTCAGCAAGAGGATTTTTATTGGAGCGAGACAGCAGTTCCGAAATAGTACGGCTAAGTAAAAAATCACATTTTGACGATTGCGAGTTCCTGGAAGTTCTGCAAAATATTAACTATAAAGAGATTTATAAAAAACCACATTTTGATACTATCGAGGAGGAAGGCAATAATGATGCATCCCGATATAAACACCCATACTATGACAACATCGACACTCAGCTATTCGACATAGATAATATCAAATATTTACATGAACTGTTTACGCATGTAATCCCTATTGATGAATTTCGTCTAAACTGGAAACGGGATTGGTATGGCAAATTCAGTCAATTTAAGGAGGTTGTTCATCTGCCCGAAATACGTGTGTATGATTTGGAACCATTTATTGCTCGTTTTGCTAAAGCAATCTCTTCCATTGGGATATCAACATGGTCATCATGCGAGGGCCATTGGGGCACACCTGCCTATATTATTTTTGATAGAAAGTATCATCGTGTCTGGTTTCAGACCTTATTGAATAAGTTTATTAAGAAGAAGTTAAATATTGTATGCAATTGGAATTGGCTGGATAATCGTTGCACAATAAGTAGCCCGGAAAAGGACATAATGGAAATGTATTTAGAAATCCAAGAGGTGGCACGATTAATTTCCAATTACATAGATCCCTTAGTAAACATCAAACAGCATGTAACGTCCCTTCTCACAAATGAACATAAGAAAATGAATAAAAAGAATCTGCTTAATGCTTTTGAGGATTTTTTTGACGAATCAATAACTGGAGCCCAATCAAATATTTTAACCGACTAGACTGGAAATGAGCATTACGGCTTGCAAGACAAGTTCAAAATACATTTATAAAAAAGAAATAGCCTTCGCGTTATAACTGTATAATCAAAGCAGAAAAACAATCCTTGATTTCAGCAAAAATTAAGATATGCTCTAAAAAAAGGGAGAAAACCATGAGTACTGATCTGATAAATGATTCAAATGTTTCGGCCATTTGCAAACAACTTAAACAGGATGATTTCAAATTTAATGAAGAAAAGTTTGATTACCTAAATGTTCTTTTAGCAACTGGTATACAGTTCAATATGTCCTGGCTTAAGACAACGCAAATAAACATCTTTGCGTTTATGGGTGTTGTCGAGAAAGTAAGCATGGAGTTCGCTGTTGCTTACTCCAGAATGACGCTAAGTTACGCAATGAAAAACCATTCGGATTTCCCAAAACATATGAACAATATTACCGTAAGTTTTCCTCTCCTGATATCATCGTGTATTGACGATGACGCGAAGCAATGGATTCAGCAAAGACCTAAAAGCCAGCTTGGTTTTATCGAAATGCCTGTTATCCTGAATACTGACAATAACACTCTATTGCTTTGTAACGAATCTACCCGGCGTTCCGGTAATAAAAAGTTTTTGGCAGCTCTTGTTCAAAAGTATTTCAATATAACAAAATAGTTCTGCCGGCGTTCAGGTACAATGCCCATCAACTCAATCTTTTGGAAGTGTTTTCATGATCTCTAGAAACAAGTAACCTTAGTAAGCAAATTATTAGCTCAAGTTTTATATCGATACAGATTTGTGCCGAGATAGATATTGCAATGCACAAAAACCCGTATTTTTAAAACACACGAATCGCTTAAGGTGAAAGGAGAAAATCATGGATGACGAAATCAGAGTAAATAAAGCTGTTCGTATAATTCCGCAGAAACCACCTCTTAAACCTGGTAAGAAAAAGGAGCAGGAGAAGCAGAAGGATGAAGCCGGAGACCACTTTCAGCAATTATCCAAGGCAGATGAGCTTGCTAATGATGTTTTGGAAAGAAATTAATCACCTTACCGGTTCCGTGTTTAGCATGAGGGAGAAGAGGTTTTTATTGATATAGTAATCGTTGATGAAAGCCTGACAATCAAGGAGACAAAAAAAACAAATATTACTCACGAGGAATTTACAACCTGGTTAAACCATATTGAACAGGGCAATGGGCTTTTCTTTGATATAACTGCATAATTCCTTCAAAACGTTGGAGGAACAAAACAGGTTAAAATGTGAGTGACGTTCTAAACCAGAACTTTCTGTCCAGATGATCACAAGTAAAAAAATTTCTTGTTTTTTTGTGAATTGAATTTAGCCTGAAATAGTATTAGAATAGCACTACTTGAAATCTGCAGACCAAGCTCATCTGTCCGTGTTTTCAATCCCCTTTTTATAATGAATCCATAAAACATGTGATTCTAAACAAATATAGAATGAATAAATATAAACTCTATTTAATAATCGCAATATTAATCATATATATCATAAGCCCACTGGATTTATTTCCATTTGTTTTTGACGACCTTATAGCATCCGGTTTTTTATTCTATTTCTGGCGAAAATTAAAAAATCAAAAGAACCGGAAAAACTATTATTCCAGAAGTCAGTCACAACCAAATATAAAAGCCGAACCTGATGGATCAATGAGCCTGGATAAGTCATACAAGCTGCTCAATGTCAGTTCTGATGTCTCATTGAGTGAGGTGCAGAAAGCATACAAAGAAAAAATGGCCAAGTCCCACCCGGATAAGGTGGCACATCTGAGTGAAGAACTACAGAAAAAGGCTAAGGAGCTCACACTTGAAATCAATAAAGCCTACAATGATATCAAAAGTCACAAAGAGAGTAGAGGGTGACTGCAAAACCGATAGTTAATTAAAAGGCCTGTCTCATTGGCAATCTAGATTGGGCAGAGTGCGGTGTCTGTCCAGCTTGTCATTCAAACGGGCCATCCCAAATCATAAAATCGCTGGCCTCTCCCTGTGGAGCAACATAGCAACGCTACTCCACAGGACACACAATAAATTGTATTAGTTTGTTTCCTGCCTAACGCGCTCAGGCCTTTACATGCTGAACGTTTTCTACCATAAGCCTTGAAATAGCCTTTGCAAAGGCGGCAGAGTCTTTTGGCTTTGAGCCTTCCAGCAACAGTGCCTGGTTATAAAGGAGGTCAGTATAATCCGACAGGACGTTACTCTTCCTGTCTTCTTTAAATATTTTATTCATCGCTTCAAAGATCGGATGCGTTGGATTGATTTCAAGGACTCTTTTTCTTTCCGGCACCGGCTGACCCATAGACTTCAAGAGATTTTCCATTTGCAGGTCCATCTCTCCCTCATCACCAACAAGGCAGCATGCAGAATCTTTCAGTCTCCCTGACAGTCTGACTTCTTTTACATCATCAAGGCGGTCCTTAATAAGATCCAGGAGTTTTTTATACTTCTTTTCAGCCTTCTCCTTCTCCTCCTTTTCAGATTTGTCCAGAGTAACATCACCCTTAATAGCAGATTTAAACTTCTTCCCTTTGTACTCAAAACTGCTCATAATAACATCGTCAATATCTTCCAGCATAATCAGAACTTCGTAATCCTTTTCTTTCAATGCTTCAAGGTACGGTGATTGTAATGTTTCATCCAGTGACGAACCGGTAATGTAATAAATTTCTTCCTGACCCTCCTTCATGTCCTTAACGTATTCCGGAATAGATCGGTATTTATCCTTCTCCGCTTTTGTGGAAGGAAAAAGAAGAAGTTCCCCAATAGTCTCCCTTCTATCAAAATCCATATGTACACCTTCTTTAAGTATTCTACTGAATTCCTTATAGAATTTCAGGTACGTATCAAACTCTTTCTCTTTCATCTCACTCAAAGTACTAAGCACTTTCTTTGTGATGCTCTTTTTTATAACGTCGATCTGCCTGTTGTTCTGCAATATTTCTCTTGAAACATTTAATGGCAAATCGGATGAGTCTACAAC
>CAXMPV010000043.1:0-10779 GCA_964195175.1 uncultured Thermodesulfobacteriota bacterium
AAAAGTTTGAAGGAGTGAGCCTGTCTGCAGAAAATATTAAAATTAAATCCTCCGAAATTGAGGATGCCTACAAAAAAGTATCTCCGGAATTAATAAGCGCTATAAAAAATGCAAAGGAAAATATCCGGAAATTCCAGGAACACATTTGCATACGTGAGCCTGGCACCTTTCATTCAAAAGGTGCAAGGATAGAGGTAAAATATAATGCCATCGAAAATATAGGAATTTACGTCCCGGGCGGGTCAGCATCATATCCGTCTTCAGTATTAATGAATGCTGTGCCTGCAAAGGTTGCGGGGGTAGAAAAAATCGTAGTTGTAACACCACCCGGTAGAGACGGCACTATCTCTCCTGAAAGGCTGGTCGCATGCGGCGAAGCAGATGTGGATGAAGTCTACATGATTGGAGGAGTTCATGCAATAGCAGCTCTCACATTTGGCACCAAAACTGTCCCTAAAGTGGATAAGATTGTCGGACCAGGTAACCAATTTGTAACACTTGCCAAGAGGGAGGCATATGGGCACGTAGGCATAGACATGCTGGCAGGACCAAGTGAGGTACTTATAATAGCGGATGAATCTGCTAATCATGCCTATGTCGCTTCCGATCTGCTGTCGCAGGCAGAACATGCCCCCGGTATTTCAATACTGGTTACCAGCTCTGAGGAGGTTGCAAACGGGGTATTACAGGAAATATCCAGACAAATTAAGACTTCATCTCGCAAGGATCTGATCAGAGAATCACTGGATAAATTTGGCTTTATCGTCATTACAAAAGATATGAATGAGGCCGTCGATATCTCAAACACTCTGGCACCGGAACACTTACTGGTAATTGTGAAAAACGAAGACGAGGTCTTATCGGGGCTGAAACACGCGGGCGCTATATTCGCCGGACCATTCACTCCGGTAGCTGTTGGCGACTACTTTGCCGGACCTTCGCACGTATTACCAACCGGCGGAACAGCAAGGTTTTTCTCCGGCCTGTCAGTAAATGATTTTCTTAAAAGAACAAGTATAATTTCATATTCAGAAGATGTCCTGAGAGCAGCAGCCGATGACATAATTACAATTGCAGAGTCAGAAGGCCTGCAGGCCCATGCTAACTCGGTACGGATAAGGATAGAAGATTGATTTATGAATTACGATTTCAGATTTACGATATAGAAAATAGAGAGAGTAGATAAAAGATGCTGGTTTAAGTTTGGGAATGATTTTTTTCATCTGTGCTTATCTGAGTCCTATTAATTTAAAAGAAAATGGAAACTAAAAAACCAA
The DNA here is from genome assembly GCA_964195175.1 of uncultured Thermodesulfobacteriota bacterium. GTDB lineage: Bacteria > Planctomycetota > Brocadiia > Brocadiales > Scalinduaceae > Scalindua. The sequence goes on from CAXMPV010000043.1 coordinate 1,278, forward strand.
TCAAGTTATTTCAGGAAAAATGTTGATAAAATGACCGGGTACATTCCCGGCGAACAGCCGCAAGACGGCCTGTACATTAAACTCAACACTAATGAAAACCCATATGCCCCATCTCCCAAAGTCCTCTCCGCCTTGAAAGGTGAAATAAATGAGAGATTGAGGTTGTATCCGGATCCAGTCTCTACGGGTGCCAGGGAAAAGATAGCAGAGGTTTTCAGAACAAAACCGGAAATGGTTATGGTTGGCAACGGATCTGACGATCTCTTAACCATAATAACCCGTAGCTTTGTCAGCAAAGGTGATAAGGTTGTTTATCCGTATCCGACCTATCTTTTATACAAAATACTTTCAGAGATTCAGAATGCGAAAGAGTGCATTATTGATTTCCGTGAAGACTATTCTCTTTCGGAAGACATTCTGGTAAAAGGCGCTGCCGTTACCTTTATGTGTAATCCCAACTCACCGTCCGGAACAATGATACCGGTTGAAAGGATTTCAGAAATTGCAGGAAAGGTAGACGGTATAATTGTGGTTGATGAAGCGTATGCAGATTTTGCCGATGACAATTGCCTGAGGCTGGTTGATAAACACCCAAACCTCATTGTCCTGCGAACGCTTTCCAAATCATATTCACTGGCTGGAATGCGTCTAGGTTTTGCAATAGCACAGGAAGCACTGATTAATGGCATGATGAAGGTTAAAGACTCGTATAACGTGGACAGGCTCAGTATGGCATCTGCAGTTGCCGCATTGGACGATCAGGAAACTTTCAGACAGAACGTCTCCCGGATAATAAAAACACGAGAATACCTGAAAGACTCACTGAAAGAACTGGGGTTTTTTGTATACCCATCTCAGACAAACTTTGTTATGATCAAGTGCTCAGATTCCTGTGAAGCGAAGGATATCTATCAGGAACTGAAAGAGAGAAAAATACTTGTCAGATATATAGATCAACCAAGGCTTGATGATTGCCTGAGAATTACGGTGGGAACCGACAAAGAAATAGAGACGTTACTGGAAAAACTGGCTGAAATACAGCTGGTTTTGCTGAATCAGAATAGCTGATTATGAAAAACAGAACTTCCAATATAGATAGAAAAACGAATGAAACGAATATCAAGCTGTCGCTTAATCTGGACGGTGAAGGTAAGCGTTCTGTTTCCACGGGTATAGGCTTCTTTGACCACATGCTGGACCTGCTTGCAAAACACGCCTTGTTTGATCTTGATATTGAGGCTACCGGTGATACGAATGTAGACTTTCATCATACGGTTGAGGATGTGGGTATCTGTATGGGACTGGCAGTAAAAGAAGCTTTAGGTGAAAAGGCGGGTATCGTTCGTTTTTCTAACGTCAGTGTACCGATGCAGGAATCGCTTGCAAATGTAGCACTTGATATCAGCGGGCGTTCGGCACTTGTCTTCAATGCGAAATTGGACTCAAAGAAGATTGGTGATTTTGACTCTGAATTGATCAAGGAGTTTCTGGAGGCATTTACCGTAAACGCAGGACTGAATCTTCATGTAGACGTTCCATACGGTGAAAACGCACATCACATTGCGGAAGCAATTTTCAAAGGTATAGCAAAGGCCCTTGACAGGGCTACGAGAATCGATGAACGAACAGACGAAGTTCCCTCGACAAAGGGTGTTTTATAAACATTCCTGCCCCTGTTGAATACAGCCAGCAACATAATCGAAAGGAAATATTTTAGCAATGTACAACAATATTGTTTTTATACATAGGAATACGTTATCTTTAGCGTTTCTCATTATTGGTATTCTTTTATATACCTCAACACAAACTGTGTGGTCAGACGAACAGGACGCGGATACTTCTCCACAATATTTTGGAAAAAGGGTAGCCCGCAGCCCCTGGCCGATGTTCCGCCATGACCTGCACCATACGGGACGCAGTCCCTACGCGGCATCTGATACAAATAATGTAAAATGGACATTTCAGGCCGAAGCGCCAATATCATCTTCTCCTGTAATAGGCATTGATGGTACTATTTATTTTGGATCACAGGACACACATCTCTATGCCATCAATCCGGATGGCACACTGAAATGGAAGTTTAAAACAGGGGCGGAAGTAGACTCAACTCCGGCAATCGATGTCGATGGCGTTATATATTTTGGTTCATGGGATAAATACCTCTATGCGCTCTATCCTGACGGCAAGCTGAAATGGAAACACGAAACAAAAGGAGGCATTATATCCTCTCCCGCAATAGGTGATGACGGCTCAATTTATTTTGGAGGCTGGGATAACAGGGTACATGCCGTGGATGCGGAAGGCAAGCACAGGTGGGGATACAAAACGGCGGATCATATATGGTCTTCTCCTGCGATAGGGGACGATGAAATGGTTTATTGCGGTGCAGAAGATTACTATATGTTTGCCCTCAGGCCGGATGGTGAGGCCGTGTGGTCATTTGGCACCCGCTATCTACTGGAGTCGTCACCTACAATTGGAGACGACGGAACATTATATTTCGGTTCTGAGGACTCATACATCTACGCACTTGCACCTGACGGCAAACTGAAATGGAAATACAAGACAGAATATGATATCGATTCATCCACAGCCCTGGCACTGGACGGTACGATTTATGTTGGATCTGGAGACAGCCAGCTCTACGCAATAAATCCCGACGGTACTCTTAAATGGACATTTCAAACAAGATATTCAGTAATGTCTTCGCCGGCAATTGATGCCAATGGAGTCATTTATGTGGGTTCGCGTGACAAAAAATTATACGCAATAAATCCGAACGGCACCATGAAGTGGTTCGTTGAAACGGGCAGCGCTATTGAATCATCCGCCGCTATAGATAAAGACGGAACTATCTATATCGCATCAACAGATGGCAAACTATATGCTATTGGTAAGAATATGGAGATCTATCCGTGAGGATTTACGATTTTAGATTTACGAATTACGATTAACCGCCGCATAGAGAATACTCAAAACACAAAAATAAGAGAAGATTGTATCTCAATATCAAATCTTTTTTACCACTGCTAATCTTTTCTCAGAAAAAAACATGGATATAACTCTTTCAATGCCTGACTGGGTTACCAGAGAGCTTTCCCGATATCCTAAATATCTCATTACACATGAAGACCGGATGAGGATGATTATTCATTTCTCAAGGTTAAATTTTGAATACGAAACCGGTGGTCCCTTTGCTGCAGGAGTATTTGAACAAAATACTGGCAAATTAATTTCTGTTGGTGTCAATATTGTTGTACCATCCAACTGTTCCTCAGCTCATGCTGAAATAATGGCCTTATCCATCGCTCAAAAAGAGCTTGAAACGTTTGACCTCGGAGACCCCGGCATGGTATCACATGAACTCGTAGCCAACTGGCGGCCCTGCGCAATGTGTTACGGAGCGGTTCTGTGGTCCGGCGTACGATCGCTTGTTATCGCAGGCAGTGGAAAAGAGTTAGAAAAAATCACTGGCTTTGATGAAGGCCCCATTCACCCGGACTGGAAAAAAGAACTCAAAAAACACAAAATAAATCTCACTGACAATGTACTGAGCAAGGAAGCATGTGAGGTTTTCCACGCATTCACTGAAAGTAACAGTTTTGTATATAACCCATGCCGTGAATATCCTTTAAAATAATGAGATGTTGTGTTTAACACAGAAAGGAGAAGAAGAGAGATGAAATTAATAAAGGAAAGGTTGTTTATCATCGTTGTAGTTTCAATAGTAATTTCTGAATTCTGTTCCTCAATGAATATGGTTTCTGCTTCTGAAGATGTTACCTCAGCTTCGGGCTATCAGGAAAGCGATGACAACGAAAAAGGAGCTGATGGAATAGGCAGTAATGCTATCTTTGGAGGTAATGTGGGAATTGGTACAATGAACCCGCTTGCCAGACTCCATATTTTTGGCAGTCCCGGAGTTGATGGAATCATGTTCCCTGATGGAACGCTGCAGACCACAGCATCAACAAATGGATGGAGCGATACTTTTTGGCAAAGAGAGAACTCCTTTATATACAATACAAATGATGGTAATGTAGGCATAGGTACAAAAGCCCCGGAGTCAAAGTTAGAAGTAAAAGGTAATATAAAGGCAAAAACTGTAAATGGAAATGATGTTGTCAGTACACAAACCTTTCAAATATTCCCCGCAGGACATTTTTCGTTTACCACAGATGCAACCTCTTACTCATCTGTAACTAAATATTTAAATGGCGGATTGCTATCTCAATTCCTTGCACCACTCGAAGGAACAAAGCGTTATTATCGGCTCAAGGTGACGTATACGGACAATATAACAGAATCTGACGGTGTTGCCGGCTCAAACCTGCGATACATCGAAGATGAAGGAAATGTTGAGATTTTCAACTTTGCCCTGGAGTACTCATCGGCATCCGGTGATTGGATTAATCAGAGAATAAGTGATAGATTTGTTTATGATGGTATTGAAGTAACGAGAATGGAATTCCGAAGTGGTGCCAGGAACAAATATCTACAAATTTACGGAATCTGGATAATTGCTGAGGACGTTATAGAGTAAGAAAAGATTCGTTTTATTTAATGCCTTATCATTATTGACAAAACCTGCTTCATCATATACATTTGCAAAATAGTTTTATAAGCCAGTTTAATATTCTTCTTATAATCAGGGTTATAAGAAATATCTAAAGACGATTAGGCCATGCCGGAAATCATTGACAATTTAGATCAAGAGGTTGCTACAGCAGTTACTCATTACTGGACGACCCGCAAGGCGCAAGGGGAAAAGCAAAAGAGTAAAGGAACCTCTGATGCCGGCTTGAGAAGTGCTGTGACCGGAGGGGCACAAATGGATGGATTTATAGATCTTGTTACAAAGATAATCTTAGATACCGGAATTGAAAACAAATATGTTTACCAGAAGAAATCATTAGAGTTACCGGGGTTTTTTCGGCCAACCAAGGAGTGGGATTTACTTGTTATCAAAGATGGTAATTTAGTCGCAGCGGTAGAGGCGAAATCTCAAGTTGGCCCATCATTTGGTAACAATTTTAATAACAGGACAGAAGAAGCAATGGGAACCGCTCTTGATCTGTGGACAGCATTCAGAGAAGGCGCGTTTAACGGAGATACTCAACCATTTCTCGGTTATTTCTTTATGCTTGAAGACTGCGAAGCTTCAACACGCCCGGTGAGGGTCAAAGAGCCACACTTTAAGGTGTTTCCTGAATTTGAAGGTGCTTCATATATGAAGCGATATGAGCTGTTCTGCAAAAAACTAGTTCGCGAACGTCATTATACTTCCGCATCATTTATTACCTCTGACAGTGTCAATGGAGTTAATGGCACTTATAAGGAACCATCGAAAGACCTTGCCTTTTCCAACTTTGCGAGATCTCTCTCCTCTCATGTAAGGATTTTTGCGGAATGATCAGCACTAATGAAACAAATCAGAAACTGATACATGGAGATTCGCGAAACCTGTCATTCTTACCAAACGAATCGGTTCATCTCGTTGTAACCTCCCCACCGTACTGGAATCTCAAACGTTACAATGAAAATTCCAATCAATTGGGTCATATAGATGATTATGAGACATTTCTGAAAGAACTGAAAAAGGTATGGAAAGGTGTTTTCAGGGTTCTGGTTCCTGGAGGAAGATTAGTATGCGTCGTAGGTGATGTTTGCGTTTCAAGACGTAAATACGGGCGACATCTTGTCTTCCCTTTACACGCTGATATCTCTGTAATATGCAGGAAACTTGGATTTGATAATCTCAATCCAATCATCTGGCATAAGATATCAAATGCAAATTATGAAGTATCCAATGGTACAAAGTTTCTAGGCAAACCATACGAACCCAATGCTATTATCAAGAATGATATGGAATACATTTTAATGCAGCGGAAACCGGGAGGATACAGACAGCCTTCCGCAGAACAGAGAAAGCATAGTAAAATCAGTAAAAGTGATTTTAATGATTGGTTTAAGCAGATATGGAACATAACCGGCGCCTCTACAAAGAATCACCCTGCTCCCTTTCCTCTCAAATTAGTAACCCGTCTGGTCAGAATGTTCTCATTTTATGATGATACAGTACTGGATCCTTTCTGCGGCTCCGGAACAACAATGATTGCCGCTTTAAGAAATGGCCGAAACAGTATTGGCATAGATATAGACAAGGAGTATTGCCGAATGACTGCACGACATTTAAAGGCGGAAATGAATAATCCATCAACTAAGGCAAAGTTGATTTTTCAAAAGATGACTAAAGGCAGTTCTGGTAAAACGAAAGTCTGTGAAGATCAATCTCTGTACAAAGCAAAAGCAGCAACAAAAGTGTTTAAATAGATTACATTTTAAAGAGTTGTAAAGGCATACCAATAACGCCTCAGTACAAAGCAGGGTTTATTTTTAGTGCCAATTTATAATATCATTGAATACTCCCTCGAAGTTTTCTGTTCTCCTTTTTGATACTCTTTCTAATCCTCTCCAACCTCCAGATATAGATCGTAAGCAGTAAAGTAGTTTTGCAAATTTCGTATACTCTGCGTGGGTAGAAGAGAAGCGGGTTCTCTATAGGCATGCCCCACCGTCTCTGGCGACGTATTTTTTTCCTGAAGGCACCGCATTGAAAAGGGTGAGCATTTTCGTATTTGATACCGAACTGACCTATCAATAACCTCCAGATCAATCTTGAAGGACTGATTCCGTCACGGTTGGCCCGGCGAAGCACTTCTTCAACATGCTTCGGAGAGTAGTAAATGTCCCACGCTTTCCTGAAAATCCCCTCCCACTCCTCACCGGTCATTTTGGGGTGTTTCACTGTCGCATGTTCTGAGTCGTATTTATTCATGTCAGACTCCATCCACTCACCTCTCTGGAGGAGTCCCTTGTGATCCATCGATCCTGGCAGGGGAGTAAGCATAAAAAACATGAGAATGTCAATGGGCAGCTCTCGCTGGATAGTCCTGATATCATTTTCAATAGAGTCTGGCGTGTCTGCCGGAAATCCGAGGATATAGCCCGCCATTGTTACAACCCTGTTGCTCCGCCATGTCATCAGCATTTTGCGGTATTCCGAAACATTGTTCTGCGGCTTGTTAGCCGCCTTGAGATTCTCCTTGTTAATACTCTCCATCCCGATAAAAACAGTGTTGCAGCCAGCTCGGGCTGCCTTGTCAGTAAACCGGGGAATCTTGTGAGCATTGGCGTCGATTTGCATGCCGAACTTCAACCTGAAGCTCTTCTTCTCTCTCAGCTCAATCAGTCGATCAAAGATAGCCTCCCAGTTTTTATTCCTGGCAAAGTTATCATCTGTAAAAAAGAAGTGGGGAGTCTTGCCGTCCTTCCGTGGGTAGGAGAGGACCATCTTCTCAACATCATCGGCAGTACGAAATCGTGACTTCTGACCCTGTATGTTGATGATAGTGCAGAAACTACAATCGAAAGGACACCCTCTGCCACTGTCTATATGAATGTTTGAACTGAGGCTCTTTTTAACCATCTCCTGAGGCAAAAGCGGTGTCGGTTGACCACGAAGGTCCGGAAGATCACCGGCGACACTGTAAACCGGTTTAAGTTTCTGATTGTAGGCGTCAGAAAGGAGTTGGTCTATGTGCCCCTCCGCCTCTCCTGAAAAGAGAGTTATACCTATATCCAGGGCTTTCTGGACATCCAGAGGAATTTTAGTCAGCACGGCGATAGCCGCACTCACATGGAAACCTCCTATGACAACGGGTATGCCAGCCTCCCGAAAGGGGCGGGCAATGTCTACAGACCTGGGAAACTGGTTAGTCTGAACTCCTACAAGAGCGATTACACCCCGGTTTCCGTTTTGCTGAATTTTCCGGATTATCGCCCGTATAGGAATTACGGTGCTGTACTCGTCGTAAAGGCTAGCGACGATGTCTACATTATCGCCCAGGATTTTCCTCTCAGCACTGTCAAGAGTGAGACCGTAGAGACAGGAGAGGGAGTTGGAAATACTGAAGGACCTCCACCACTGGATTACATAGCCGTCTTTATCGTAGTGAGAAGGTTTAATGAGCTCAACAAAGAACTTTTCTTTTGCTCTCTTAAAACTGTTTTTCATAAATTACCTTAGGGCTAAATCAAGATGTTTAACAACAGGAATTTCTTTATATTAAGAGCCCCAAGTCTAATAGATTAAAATACCATATTAAAATTTATAAAGAGCATGATTATAAGCCCGGAAGGAAATCAGGCAAGTATTTTTTTAATCAGATATCTATCTGTGTAATTAGTGTCTAACACAATCTAAAAATGCAGGAAATCTCTTCTTTTGATTATATAACATTTAATCATAATAGAGTAAGACTACAACTGTTTTCTCAAATACTATTCGGAAAACAATTGATATTTTTTTGTGCACTTTCTCGAACGAAACTATTTGTGTTATCTGTCTCTTTTTATCCTGATAGAACACGACCCCTATCTACGCCATGCAAAAATATTAATACAACAAATATTTCGGGACAGGTGTCCCTTGATACCGCTTCAAAATAATACATATCAAAATGAATCTAATGAATATCCAGTAGGGCGCTATAGGTTGTATCCGTAGTTATGTTAGGGCCTTATAAAACTTTTGACTTTCTCAGATATTTTGGCAATGTGTTTGCCAACAACAAGTAGTTAGTTCTCTACTTTTAAAACTAATTGGAGTTACTTATGTCTCTATCATTCACTTCTTCAATTTCCGGCATACGGGCAGCTACTGATATGCTGATCACATCTGCTCACAATATTGCAAACATCAATACTGATGGGTATAAAAAACAGCACGTTAACTTGAGTGGCGATCATGGCAGTGGAGTTATTGTAGATATAACTGAAAGTACAGAAACGGGGACATTGTATAAAAGCAGGAGAGGGGGCATGGTTGAGACATCAAATGTCAACTATATTGAAGAAGTTGTAACGCAGATCAAAGCCAGACATCTCCTATCCGCTAATGCAGCCGCAATTAAGTACACTGATAAGGCACAAGAAACTATATGGATATCATTGCTTAGAACCTGCTGTATTTCTGTGAATTATGATTAATTTTTTCTCGCTTCCAGCTTCTTTTGTTTTTTAAATCGTAAATCAAATTAAGCTTGGCGGGTCTCTTCCAAAAACAAATCATTTCATTTAATCTCTTACCATCATTGACAAAACAACTTCCACTATATACACTTACAGCAAAGTTTCTGCAAATACCAAAGCGTTTGCTATACCGTCATAAACGTTGTTTTCAAATGAGTTGATGCAAGATAGTAAGTTGTAATAATAAAAGACCTGAAGACATCATTCTAGTAAACAAGATTTTTAAGAGCTCCGCTTTGCATATTTGTAATATAGAGAGGTTTAAATGAATATTACAGTGATTGGTGCTTCCGGTTCAATAGGTAGTGAAGTTGCCCGCCAGATAGTTTCTACCCGTTTACTGGAAAACAACGAACGATTACAGCTTGTTGGGAGAACGGAAGGCACCAGTTCTAAAGCGTTATACGGG
>CAXMPV010000044.1:0-10671 GCA_964195175.1 uncultured Thermodesulfobacteriota bacterium
CCTCTATTCTTATTTCCATTTTTTCTTATCACGTACAGTCTTTGCCTTTTTCAATCGGCCTAAAAGCTTTTTATCGTTTCCCTTCTCCAGGTCATTTATCGTACACTCTACCTCTTTAGAAAAACATCTCAGTGCCTTAATTATTTCCTGCTTATTCTGTTTGCTTATACTTAACCAAAGCTCTGGGTCTCCAGAGGCGATCCGTGTAGTATCTCTCAATCCGCTGGCTGCGAACTTCCAATGTTTCTCATCAATAACACCGGCAAGACTGGATGCGACGAAATGAGGTAGATGACTGACGAGTGCCAGGATCTCATCATGTTTAGAAGGGGTCATAATACTTATTCTGGCGCCCAATGCTTTCCACATATTTGACAACCTTGTTATATCCTTTTTTAAATTAGTGTCTGTTGGTGTAAGCACACATACACTGCCTTCGAAAAGGTCTGACCTGGCAAATTCTATACCTCTCTGCTCTGAACCTGCAAGAGGATGCGCGCCTATAAAATTTGACTTCCCACCACCACATTTACTCTTTATCTCTTTGTTTACCTGAGAAACAATATAATCCTTAGTGCTTCCTACATCAGTAAGAATTGCTGACTCTTTCATCAGGGGAATTATTTTCTTTGCATAGTCAGGTATGAGACTTACAGAGGTTGCTAATATTATAATATCAGCTTGTTTCGCTGCTTTTTCAATACTGGTTGTACCTTCATCTATGGCCTTGACCTTAAGTGCCTTATTTATAGACACTTTACGATGTCCGACACCTATAATTCCAGTTGCCAGACCACTCTCTTTCAGACCAAGTCCAATCGAACCTCCTATCAAACCAGTCCCAACTATGGCAACAACCCCAAAGTTCATTCGTTATATTTTTCCAAAAAGAGCTTAAATTAGTTATACAAATCAAGGGTAAATTTTACAGGGCGATGTTAACCTTGCAAGAGAATTTTGTCAATTTTAATTAGTCTATATTCCCTTGATTTGCATAAAAAAACTGCTAAAATCGATAGAGTTTGCATCAACAGCTTAAATCAATGAAACTTTATAGCTTTAAACGTGGAATTTGTTATGACTAAAGGTACAAACACTACAGAAGATTCTATTCTTGAATTAGAACAACGTATTCAAGAATTAAAAGATGATACGCAACAAGAGGACGTATCTGCTCAAATTGAGAAACTGGAAAAAGAGAGAACAGGTCTCCAGAAAGAGATGTATTCCAATCTTACCCCATTCGAAATAGTAAAAGTAGCACGTCATCACCTTAGACCTCCCTTTTCTGATCATCTGGCAGGAATGGTTGACGATTTCATAGAACTGCACGGAGATCGTAATTTCGGGGACGACAGCGCAATGATCACGGGTTTCGGTACTATTGGCGGAAAAAAAGTACTTATCATTGGTCAACATAAAGGAAAAACAACAAAAGAGAGAATTGCAAACAACTTTGGAATGCCCAATCCGGAAGGATATAGAAAGGCATTACAGAAAATGAAACTGGCAGAGAAATTTAAATTGCCAATAGTTACGATAATTGACACGCCAGGAGCAAATCCGGATATAGGTGCGGAGGAGCGGGGACAGGCTCATGCAATAGCTATAAATATTGCAGAAATGAGCAAGCTCAGGACTCCAATAATCTGTATTGTTATTGGAGAAGGCGGAAGCGGAGGCGCGCTGGGAATCGGTGTGGGTGATAAATTTTCAATCCTTGAATTCGCATATTGCTCTGTTATCTCACCTGAAGGCTGTGCGGCTATCTTGTGGAAAAGTAAAGATCATACAGAAACTGCTGCAAACGCTCTGCATTTAACGGCAAAGGAATTACTCAAACTGAAAATAGTTGATGAAATCATTCCGGAACCGGTAGGAGCAGCACACAACAATCCAAAAGAGATGACCAGGATATTAAAGGGAAAAATCGTTCAATACATTGAAGAACTCCAGGCAATACCTATAGATAAGTTGGTTGAGAGAAGATATCAAAAATATAGGAAAATTGGCAGTTTTCTGGGTGGAGAATAATTACAATCCGGTTTGAAGTACCTAAAGCTAAAAGAATCTTTATTGAGAAAACTTACTACAATAATCTTAATTCTTCTGATTACCAGTCCGGTATTTGGTTTCGGGAAGGAAGCACCAGATCAGGTACTGACGAAGTACCTGAAATCACTCTATTCAAATAACCTGAAAAAAACATACAGCTATCTTTCAAAAGCAGACAAGAGCACTATAAGTAGAATTGAATTTATAAAGCAAAACAGCCTTGACGATTCTTTTACTCAAGAAATAGCAAAGACTGTTTCTTCACTGCGCAAGTACAAGATAAATGAAACAATAATAAATAAAGACGATGCATCCGTCGATATTACCGTATCTTCCCCGGACATGTCCAAAGTCATGGGAGAAATATTCGGACCTTTTCACGGCCCAAAGAGCATGAAAAACCCACAAGAAGCAGCAAGGTATATGCTGAAGCTCTTTCTGGAAAAGGGTAACGTACCAATGGCTGAAGAGAGGGGAACTTTTACACTGGTAAACGAAGAAGGCAGGTGGAAAGTCCTCCTGGGATTAGCAAAAGAATAAGTAAGTCTTATCCGGATTGAACGATTTTGTTTTCTATACTGTTGTAGTCGCCCGCCATGGAGGGCGTTTCACATCATCCAGTGGGTATGTGTGTATTTCTAGTAAAATACGCAACCTAAATGATGCGGCTACATAAATCGCTCAGTTTATGACTTAAATTGATTAAATAAGAAAAGGATACCATTATGAGAGAACTGTTATTTGATATGGCAAAAAGAGTTGGCTTCAATCTTGAGCAGTTGCAGAAAAGCTTCGAAGAGTGGTTCAAGTGTAAGTTTCAAACACTGACTTCTATCAAAGAATCTTATGAGGAAACCAGTTCATGTACATACGAACACCAATACACACAGTTTGGTAAAGAGAGGGAATATCTGATTGATTTACATAAAGCAATCCTTGAAAAAGAGTATGACGAAACAGAAGATCCCAGGATTCTCATGCAAAATATTTTTAACGATTACGATGAACTGCTCCGTAAATATCGAGGAATAATACCTCTGGACTATTCAACGGATATTATCCCGGACAAAGCACATGCTGCCGAAGGAAGTGAAGTCGAAACGGAAATCCTACACTTCTTCCCATCAAATTGCAAAAGGGAGCAAATCATAGAACACACCGCAGAGATCATTAAGCACGTTCAAGAAGAAGCTCTTTCTGATACGCCAATTTGGGTGAAGGTCATCCAACACAAAAAGCAGAAATAGATTTAAAACCTGGAATTTACGATTAAAAAGAAAAACGGAAATATGTCCTCCATTACACTTTAGTCACTATTGATCGAACACAAAATATGCCTGCATCCAAGACCCTTAATCTGGCGATACTCATTTCCGGAAGCGGAACAACACTCCAAAACATTATTGACAAAATAAACGGCAACACCCTTAATGCCAGAATACAGGTTGTCGTATCCAACTCTCCGGATGCCCATGGCATAAAAAGAGCAGAAAAAAACAGCATACCCACTGCCATAGTACAACGCAAAGACCATAACCAATCAGAAACTTTCAGTAACGCAATAATAGAAGAGATTGAAAAATATCCTGTAGATCTGGTAATACTTGCCGGCTTCCTGCATCTTTTCAAAATACCGGATAGATATGCGGGAAAAGTGATGAACATTCACCCCGGACTGATTCCATCTTTTTGCGGAAAAGGATACTACGGCCACCATGTCCACAAAGCCGCGATTGAGAGCGGTGTCAAAATATCAGGCTGTACTGTCCATTTCGTTGACAACGAATATGATCGTGGGCCGATAATTATCCAGAGAGCTGTGCACGTCAACGCCGATGACACTCCGGACACACTTGCACAAAAGGTTTTCAAAGAAGAGTGCATAGCGTACCCAGAAGCAATACGTCTCTTTGCAGAAGGAAGATTAGAAATCGATGGGGAAAAGGTCAGGATCTCAGGGTCCATGAAAGAGTAATTAATTATGAAAATCATGCTCTTAAAAACCACAAAACAGTTTACACAGTTACCGATCAGAAAGCTTTTGATCATTTCAATAATATGCCTGTTAATACTACAGAAAGGTACGTCTTCCTCTGCTGTCTCTATTTTGAGAGTTGAGCCGTCAGTAATCGAACTCCAGAATCTGGCTTTTTATAATTTAAGAAGAGGGAGATTCGTTGAGGTCTTTAAGAATTGCGAAGAGCTGCTGGCAATCAACAAAAAGAGTATTCTCGCCTTCGAACTACTGCAAGTATCGTATGCTGCGATCGGGAGCTTTGACAGAGCACAGGAATTGATTGATTCTTTAGAAGAGGCTTCCGGCAATTTATCGCTTGCACATCTATCCAAAGGAATAATCTTACTCTCTCAACAAAAGTATGATATGGCGATTAAAGAGTGCCAGACAGCTATAACCATAGACAAAGACAATCCCCTTGCACTCTATTACCTCGGAAGGATACACACAGAGAAAAAGGAATTTGAGAAAGCGGACGATTACCTCAGGAAGGCGGTTGAGAGTGAACCGGAACTCGCTTTGGCATATACCGGTCTTGGAATAAACTACCTGATACAGGGAAACGCTGAAGAGTCTTTCATAAACTATAAAAAAGCTCTTGAGATTGACCAGGACGAGCATATGGCACGGATGGGTCTTGCGACAATATTAATAGGATTAAAAGGCTACGGAAAAGCGATAGAACAGTTTAAACTGGTAATTGAAAAAGTACCCACTTTCATCAGGGCCCGCCAGAGCCTTGCTGCACTTTATCTGCAAATGGGAAGGTTTAAAGATGCGATCGATCAATCTATTGAAATCCTGAAGATTGATCTGAACTCTGCGCCGGCATATCTGATACTGGCCAGATCCTATTCATATATTGACAACTTCGACGAGGCTGTTAAAAGCATTAGAAAGTTTATAGAGCTAGAGGAATCTTCCTTTGAAGGAAATTATCTTTTAGGCACTTTCCAAATGGTAAGTGGAGATATTAAATCTGCAAAATCCGCAATAGAAAAAGCTCGAAGTATTGATGCTGAAAGAGGCAACATGCTGATAGCCAGTGCCCTGATAAATCATATTGAAGGCAACTATGATAATGCAGAACGGTATCTGAAAAAAGCGCAGAAAGCCACACCGAAAATTCATCACCCGATGATCAATATTTTTCTGACAAACCTTTATGTATCACAGAAAAAGGAGCAATTAGCCGAAGAGAGTTTAAATACCACAGATAATTTTATCAACGGATTCAGCTCTAAAAATCTTGATCTGAAATCAGGCGATGAGAATCAATACTCTTTTGCACATACAAACCTTGCAATTTTTTCATATCTAAACAAATGGTATGACAAGACAATTAAGATGTGCGATGCAGCATTAGCACTCCATCCCGATAATCCTATTACCTTGTATGTAAAGAGCAAAGCACTGATAGAAAAAAAGGATTTCGGCCAGGCTATTATACAACTGAAAAAAATAGTTGAAACAGAGCCGGACTTTATATCTCCTCACTACGATTTAGCAAAACTTTATCTGATAATGGGTAAAACGGATAACTCAATTGAAGAGTACAAAAAGCTGGCACTCTTAGATCCTGAGAATGCATCGGTCCACCTCTCGACGGGAAATATATATTCCAGGCAAGGAAAGATCGATAGCGCCATGGAAGAATACAAACAGGTTATTGCATTGGCACCTGATTCTCCCATTGGATACAATGAACTTGCTTATCACTATGCCGAAAGCGGAACTAATCTTGATGAAGGCCTGGAACATGCGCTAAAAGCGGCAGAGCTAGCCCCAAAGGATGCAGCAATCCTGGACACCCTGGGCTGGGTGTACTTTAAGAGAGGCAATTTCAATAAGGCCTCAGGAAATCTGAAATCCGCAGTCGCAACAAGACCAAACTCACCCACAATTCGATTTCACCTTGGAATGGCATATTACAGAAATGGTGATCTCAAAAACGCTTTAAGCGAATTCAATAACTCTCTGAAAATCTCGACAAGATTTAAAGAAGCATCCAAGGCAAAGGATATGATTGGATTGATTGAAGGCCAATTGAAACAGCCGAATTAAACGGCTTGAACCGTTTAACTCGAAACCCACCTTACCTTTTCCTTATGATAATTACATTGAAAAAACACCAGAAAAAGAGTACAAAGAATGTTCGCAATTTAACTGTTTTTCTTTAATTATTTGTGCTATACGAATGCAACAAATATTGTCAGCTTAAATGCCAAAAAACCTACCTAATATTGGTCCACTGCTACGTACGTTCTATATGTCTATGAACTTAACACAGAAGGATTTTGCCGCAGAGATCGGTTACTCTCGTAGCTACATATCAGAGATTATCACTGGTCATAGAGCAGTGTCGGAAGACTTCAAGACCAAATTCAAGAATCAATTTAAATTTGATGTAAATAAGCTCGTCACCAAAAATGAGGCTGAACACTCCAAAAATCCCAAGTCACAAGGAAGCACAAAGGAACTACCAAAGTCAAATTACACGGGCGAACACGAGGAGCTTATCAATAAACTTCTCGAAGTCATGCAGAGTGAAAATATCCAGAACAAAAAAATGATCAAATCCACCCTTGAAATCATGACCATGAAAGGAAACAATATATATTTCCTGGACTTTAAAGAGTGGCGAGACGCAGGCAAACCGGAAAGACGTAAAGTAGCTTGCATGTAAACTTCTATAAATGTTATTTTAAAATTCCAAATCTAAATATCAATCCCGCACCACCAAGTAAAATAATAAATATAAGTATATGCTTAAAAGGTATAGTTTAGATTAAATTACTTATTCTCACGCAAAAACGCAAAGAGCGCAAAGTTTGACTCTATTTAAATTTCATGGTTCAGGTCTCAATTTTTCAACAAATCACCTCAAATAACTAATCAAAAAATACCACTCATTTGCTAACATGGTATAATGTTTATAAATGAAATTTCATATTTTTAATATGATAGCTGAGGAATCTGCGCATGTTCGGATTTAGACAACGTCGACGAAAGCGACTTCGCATGGCACCCTTTCCAACGGATTGGCTCGTCATTGTAAAACGCAACGTCCCTTTATATCGGTATTTGCCTGAAGCAGACCGGAAGGAACTGCATAGCCACATTCTAATTTTCCTCGATGAGAAGGAATTTGAAGGATGCGGCGGCTTGCAGATCAACGATGAGATTAAGGTTACTATTGCTGCCCAGGCATGTATTCTCCTGCTCCACCGGAAGACGAACTACTACCATGCACTTAAGTCTGTTGTGGTCTATCCCAGCGCATATGTTGCAAACGTTTCTCAACCTGTGGGCAATGGGGTCGTAGCAGAAGGAGAATCAGTCCGACTTGGTGAGTCGTGGCACAGTGGAGCCGTGGTCTTATCATGGAATGATGTTCTTCATGGCGCAGCTGATATCCATGACGGACACAACGTCGTATTTCATGAATTTGCCCATCAGATCGACCATGATGGTGGCGAATCGCGCGGGTCACCCGTAATGGAGAACAGATCAATGTATCTTGCATGGGCACGAATACTTGGCGCTGAATACGCTAAGCTCAGTAAGGATACCGAGCATGGATGCCGTACCGTGATGGACAGATATGGAGCCACAAACCCTGCAGAATTCTTTGCTGTAGCCACTGAATGTTTCTTCGAAAAACCTGTACAACTCAAGCGGAAACATCCGGAACTTTATGAAGAGTTCATGCTTTACTATCAACAGGATCCTGCCAAATTCAACCTCTCCAGAAAACGTGTACCCTGACTTATAGCTTATATTTCCGCATGTTGTATAAAAAATCCGTTTAGAATAGGAACGATTACTTTTCTCTCTTTTCGCGCTTTTCCTCTGGCGCCGGTTCAATAATACGGGGACAGACACTATTTATTGACGACCCCATGGTAGGCATAGGGTCACATCTCGCCACTTGACACAATCAAATAAATTAACATCTTGATCTGTAACTAGCCCTACTTCTCTCCTTTTTTTGTCTTTGAACTCAATATCAATCCGCGAAATTCGTGTCTATATTTTGTCATTTGTCATCAGTCATTCGTAAATCATAATTCCTGAATTCTTTAATCATTAAATCCCTCAATCGTTTCACTCTTTTTCCCCTGAATCCATATATTATTCCCCTTGCAATTTGTGCATTTGGATATATAATCGCATCTTTAAAATCACCGTAAATACCGCATAATTGCAGTAGAATCGCGATTTTAAACGAGTTGAAGTATTGAAGGAAAACAGACCTGCAGAATTGCATAACTACTAAGATTAAAATAACTTAAGACGTGAGCATCATATGAGGCGGCATGGCCAAGTGGACTAAGGCAGCGGATTGCAAATCCGTTATCCAGGGTTCGAATCCCTGTGCCGCCTCCATTTTTTGTATTTGGATGGGCGGGTGGTGGAATGGCAGACACGAGGGACTTAAAATCCCTTCTCCGCAAGGAGGTGAGGGTTCGACTCCCTCTCCGCCCACCAATTTAACAGCAGCTTCTAACTCATTTCTTTGCTGAATTCATTATTCTAAATTCGGCGTTCATTATTCGGTATTTCCAATTATGAATATCGAATCCTACACATTACTTAACTTTTCCTACTCTTTCCTTCGGTTTTTGTGCAGTTCTAATACTAGACACAAAGATTGAAATCAACTCGTTGCACTCTTTGATTATCTTGTCGAGCTTTTGTGATTGCCTTATCAAAGGTTTACGTTTGATAATTTTAAGGCAAATATTTGTTTCCCTCAACTCCTTTAAAATAATCTTCATCTTATGAATAAAGTCCTTCTGTGATTCAGAACTTTGGACTTCACCATAATTTAATGCTGGAGAGGTACCACATCTAATCAATTGACCTGCAATATGATTGCCAGCTCTGCTTTTGGGTAATTCTTCAACAAGTTCCATGATTGTTATAGAAAAGGTTATTAATCTATCTTCTAAATCATATTTTTTTGTTGAATTCATTATTCTAAATTCGATGTTCTTTATTCGACATTTTCAAATATGAATATCGAATATTGAACACCGAATAATGAATAGTACCTAGAGACTAACTATAAATTGCATTTTCACGTGCGATACGTTTGAGTTCCTGTGTATAAGAATCGTCCGAAGCTGATCCGCTAACCTTTTTCAGGTTCTTATTCAATACTATCATTTTCCCTGCAATACGTTCCGCCTCTTCCATGCCTTGACTGACTCTTCCTATAGCCGTCTTTATCTTCTTCTCTAAACTACCTACTCCTTTTCCTGTTCCCTTTGACTTTGCCTTTGTTTTCTTCTTAGCCTGAGCAGGGTTTGGTTTTATTTTAATCTTTTTCTCAGGTGCCTTTTTCTCGGTCTCGCCTATGTACTTACTAACATCCTGCTCCAGCTGAGAGGAGAATGCCTTTACATCTGCATCAGCAAACTTTCCAGTCTCTCGGATATTTTTTTCCACCTCTTCGTTCAGCTGATTAAGCTCTACGCGCAGGCCCTCTATCTTGGTAATATAGCGTTTTATTGAATCCGCATATTTAGTCTGTCCTTGGAAATTTTTTAATGTATCAAGCTTGTCTCTCCATTTAGATACAGTTCGCACATATCCCTCAATCTCATTTCTTAATGTATTCTTTTCAAGAATATCATCGTTCAGTTTTTTCTCAATCGTTGTTTCTACCATATTTCTCTCTCCATTCTCTAAAACTAATATTAATTTCTAACTTCTCTTCTCTATTATATGAAAGTCGGGTCAAACAGTTAAACCAACTCAATATCATCAACACCCATGTGACGTTCACAGTAGTGACATCTTATCCTTATAGGATTCTTATTTATCACATGGAACCTGCTTATAATCTTCTGATGATTGCTAACACAATTCGGATTAAAACATTTCATAAACTCTTCTATAGAGTCAGGAATATCAACCGTGAATTTTTTTACAACTTCTGAATCCTTGATAATATTCACCGTAGCATCCGGCGCTATCAGCGAAATCTTATTTACTTCCTCCTGTGTAAGGAGTTTACCACCGATCTTTATAATGCCTTTTTTTCCTAACTTTTTACTGGATAGATTAAAACCAATCAGTACTACCTGCTCTATCTTCTGGGTGTTCAATATATTGGCAACCTTGAACGTGCTCTTATTTGCAATCTGGTCAATAACAGTACCCTCTTCGATTGCAGATACCTCTAGTTTTTTCATTTTATGACACCTAATACTGAGGCTAAAAGCGCTTCTCTAACCGGAATACCACTATGAGCCTGTTCGAAATACATGGCATATTCTGTTGCATCCAGGCTTTCGTCCATCTCATCTACTCGCGGCAGTGGATGAAGTATTTTAAGGTCGTCTTTAACCTTGAGTTCATCCATAATTGATTTGCTGAGTTTATAGAGTCCTCTTACTTTTTCATACTCCACAGGCTCTGCAAATCACTCCTTCTGTATTCTTGTACAGTAAAGGATATCAAGCTTCTCACTGACATCGTCTATGGTTTCAACCTCCTGATACGAAACACCTCTTATTTCTAACTCCTCTATATAGTCTTTAGGCATCCTGAGACTTGGAGGTGAAATAAAATACATTTCAGCATTAAAA
>CAXMPV010000045.1:0-10500 GCA_964195175.1 uncultured Thermodesulfobacteriota bacterium
CCAGTATGGTTCCAGTTCCATACCCTGTTCCTTGATACGCGCATCCAGTTTCTGCAGATCGTCTTCTCTTTGCGATCCGCCGATTATTTCTCCAATCTTTGGGACGAGTACATCCATGGCTGCAACAGTTTTTCCGTCATCATTCTGCTTCATATAGAAAGCCTTAATATCCCGGGGATAATCGGTGACAATTACAGGTTTCTTAAATTCATTTTCGGTTAGAAAACGTTCGTGCTCTGTCTGCAGATCGTTGCCCCAGACTGTCTCATATTCAAACTTTTGTCCGGATTTCTTTAATATGTCAATTGCATCTGTGTAACTTAAACGCACAAAATTGCTTTCATTGACATGGGCAAGAGTCTGCAGAATGGTTTTATCAATACGTTTATTAAAGAATTCCATGTCCTCTTCACACTCATTGAGAACGGTGGTGATCAGGTATTTTATATACTCCTCAGCCAGGTCTGCATCATCAGCAAGATCGGCGAAAGCCATCTCAGGTTCGATCATCCAGAACTCTGCCAGATGACGTGAGGTATTGGAGTTTTCAGCTCGGAAAGTGGGCCCAAAGGTGTATGCGTTACTCATACCACAGGCAAAGCACTCTACTCCCAGTTGCCCGCTTACCGTCAGAAAGGACTCTTTACCGAAAAAGTCCTGGCTGTAATCAACATTGCCTTCACTTTTTGGTATTGCAGAAGGGTTAAGCGTGGTGACCCTGAACATCTCTCCTGCACCTTCGCAATCATTGGCAGTTATAATTGGAGTATTAATATAATAAAAACCACGATCCTGAAAAAAATCATGTGTTGCTTTGGCCAATTTGTTACGAACACGGGTTACTGCTCCGAAAGTATTGGTTCTTACCCTGATATGAGCAATCTCCCTCAGCCGTTCAAAGGAAACTCGTTGTTTCCCGACTGCGTATTCATCCGGATTACAGAATCCATATACCTTTACCTTATCCGCTTTAACCTCAACACTCTGACCTCCACCCTGTGACTTAACCAGAACCCCTCGAACAGAAATTGAACTTCCCGGAAAAAGCTTGGTAACTTCGTCCTGATAGTTGTTCAGATCCGCATCTACAATTATCTGTAGATTATTGAAGCAGCTGCCGTCATTGAGTTCAATGAATGAGAACCCCCCTTTTGAGTCACGTCTTGTCCTGACCCATCCTTTAACAAGTATCTCTTCATCAATATTCTTCCCTTCAAGTGCTTTGACTATATAGGTTCTATTCATTGTGGTCGTTTTATCCTTGTATTTCTCCGGTAACAAATTTCGTGACATTATCCTTCTGCAAGCTTTCTTTGGAAGTCACACCATCCATTACTAATTTTAGAGCATCCAGGAGTTTCTGGTTTTCATCTCTTGTTTTGACGGCAACACGGAAGTACGTTTCATCAAGGCCTTTAAAATTAGAACAATTTCTGATAAGAATATTGTTCTTCATAAGTACTTCTTGAATTGTTGATGATGTTTCCTCACTGTCTTCGATCCTCACCAGTATAAAATTAACGGTTGGTTGAAATGGATGTATGCCATTTATCATAGTCAGGCCGTCATACAGGAAGGTCTTTTCAACTGACACATATTGTCGTGTATTGGCGGTAAACTCCTTATCATTAATTGCTGCAAGACCTGCAATCTGTGCAATTGTGTTTACCGTCCATGGCTCTTTGTATTTCATTAATTTATTAACTATAGATTCATTTGAGACGAGGTATCCAAGCCTCAGACCGGGGAAACCGTAGAATTTTGTTAACGACCTGACAACTATCAGATTATCCATTTGTGGTGCATCTTTAATAACACTATATTTTTCATCATCCTCAACAAAATCCATAAATGCCTCATCAATAACAATCAGGCGGTTTGGATTGTCTTTTACGAGTTCAATTATATCTTCCCTGCGAGTAAGCTGTCCTGTAGGATTATTCGGATTACACAAAAATACCATGCACTCCTCAAGGCTCTTAAGCCTTGATATTTTTGTGTTAATTACCGGAAAGTCTCTGTCGTCATTTATGATTTCAATGACATCTATATTAGAGTTGCAAAATGCGTCACTGAATTCAGCAAATGTAGGCTGTAGGAGTACGCCCTTCTTTGGTTGTAGGGCACGTGGAATCAGATAAAACAGTTCATTAGAGCCATTTCCAATAATTACGTTTGACTCATTACATGGCGTTTTCTCAGCAATAGCCTTTCTCAGGTCACTACACTGACTATCAGGATAGTGCCGGATATCGTTGAATTGTTCTGTAACAGCCTTTTCAACAACAGATGGGCAACCTAACGGGTTTATGCTTGCACTGAAGTCGATGATTTCGTCTGGATTCAATCCATACTTATCACATATCTGCTTTACGTTACCACCATGTCCACTAAGCATGTTTTAATCTTTAATAAGAGTGCATCCGCGGAAGTCGTGCCCGAGCAATACGGACTGGGATTTTAGTAAAAAAACCTATGTTATCTTATATTTATCTTTAAGCTTCACTGTTAACTCATGAGTCAGTGTCATTGCCTTTGTTGCATCCTCTATTGGCATGGTGCCAGTGCCACAGCTTGGAGTGATCAGCGAGTTCTCTATAATCAGTTTCTTGTCTATTCCGATGTCTACTAAACGATCAACTGCCGAAACCATCTTGTCCATCAGATCGTCTATCGTCACGTCTCTAATGCTGTCTGTTGTCGGGACAATTCCCCATGCAAGAATGCCGCCTCTCTCAAGGAAAGCCCGGACTTCTTTTTTGTAGATAAGCATGGTATCCATGTAACCGAATGCGTCGAAGTTTATAATATCGACCTGTGTCTCCATGAGCATAGTCCAGTCGGTATTTCCGCAACAATGAATACCTGAAAGTGAGTCTCTATTATGGATCGCCAGGAATATCTCATTTAATGATTCAACAATTTGTTCTTTCTTTAAACTGGCAAATGCAGAGCCGTAGCTCGAAAGATATGGTTCATCCAGAAAAATAATCCTGGGTAGTCCGAATGCAGAATATTGATCCAGCTGCCAACACGCCTTCATAGCAAGTAATTTGACTATTACGTCAAAAAGTACCGGATTATGAAGCATGGCTATCTGTTCCGAATCCTTTAATGAACCTGCCAGTGTTATTGGCCCGACTATCTGGCCTTTGATTGCGCGGAGGCCTTCAGGCTTCTTCTCCTTAAGCAGCCTGATCATGTTTGAAAAACCAAGAGCATAGCTATCGCTTATAGGAAAGAGGCCTGCATCTTCTGCCATATACTTATTGTAAAACTCTTCCAGCTCGTCAGTATTATCTTCAGGCATATCGATATAGACACTTTTCTTCACCGGGTCAATTTTCAGGAAAGGAAGCCCTTCTGTGTATTGAACTAACATCTCTTCATTCATATCTCTTTCCGGGAGCTGAGGCCAGCATGGGATCTCCGGAAGTGTCTTCATGATAAGATCACACGCGTCATCAACATTATCATGAGGATAACTGCCTATTGCTGTGGCTGAAAAATTTCCTTTAAACAAGCTATTTTACTCCTTCTATATGGTTGAAAAAAATGATGGATTCCTTCGGAAATGGAGGAACTTTTCCAGGAAATGCTGATTCAATTATAAATAATTACAGATTTTTAAATGTCTCTCGTACTTCATCGATCTTTCCACAGGTCATTTTACCTTCAGTACAGGGGCCGGCTACACAATTAGGACCTGAATTGGAGAAAATGCCGGGCACTATATCTCTCACCAGTCTTAACATTTCAGTAGCAAGTTCTCTTATCTCCCATTGAGCACGATTACAGCACCTTACACTGAAGAAATGGAGTAGTTCTCTGGCATTCATTGTGACAATAATCTTGGTTTCAGCAGCATTTGGCAGGATGAATCTAGCGTCTTCATTTGACTTTTCACCGGAATCACCCAATGCTTCAATAAGTTCATCATACCATTTCTGTATGTCCCGCATTTTATCCTCAAACCACTCTTTTTTACCAGCATTTACAATAGCCGGTGGTATAATGAAATCAAATGTCTTCTCTCCATGTAGTTTTTCGCTGTGTTCTCCCACATATCTCTGACTCTGTTGTGAATATGATGCGATCCTGTGCCTGACGAGCTGGTGGGAGCAGACTCTGGATATTCCCTCAATACCAAAATTAAATGAAACATGCTCAAGTGGCGACATATGCCCCATTTTAAGAAGTTTTTCAATAAATTTCCTGTTATCTGACTTTTCAATTTTTTCCTTCAGTTCCTCGACAGAACTGGGGCTGTAACACAATTTAGCCGCATGGGCGATCAGGCCCTCAGGACCTTGTGTATGATTCAATAATATCACTTTTAGATTGGATTGTCCCATTTGTTGTTTAACACCTGTAAAAGTTAAAGTACCTGAATTGCGAAGTGAATAAAGTTAGAAAACGGATGCGGTTTGAACCGCTATTATTTAAAACTCTATTCCTTTTTGTGCTTTTATACCTTTGGAATAATGGTGCTTAATTTCCACCATTTCAGTAACTAAATCAGCTCTTTCAATCACTTTTTTGTGTGCATTTCTTCCTGTTAAGATTATGTGGAGACGTTTTGGCTTTTTGTCCAGTAATGTTAGTATTTTATCGACCGGTAACAGGCCAAAGTCTATAACGTAATTGATTTCATCCAATATCACCATATCATATTTGTCTGAAAAAATCTCTTTTTCAGCCTGTTCCCATGACTGGTTAATATTTTCTATTGCTTCATTATTACTTAATTTTGATTTCGAACGAACAAAACCTTTTCCCAGAGGTTTTATCTTAAAATCAGGATCGAGCTTCTTTATCGATTCCAGTTCGCCATAATCCCATGTTCCCTTAATGAACTGGAGCATCAATACCTTAAGCCCATGTCCAACAGCCCTCAGCGCCTGACCCATTGCAGCTGTTGTCTTTCCTTTTCCATTGCCAGTAAGTACTATTATCAGTCCATTCTTCAAGACATTCACAATAAATCACATGACTTATAATATTGCAAGTTCTTTTTGTTTTACATTGTATTTTAGAATGGATTTCAAAAATTCTTTTCTGTATAATCAGACGAATAAAAATATTTGTATTTATACAATATTTTCAATTTTTGTGTGCCTTTTGGATGTAAGGTGTTCGGATTTCGGGAATATAGTTTTAAAATAGCAGAAAGGTGTAAATTTTTTTATGAATCAGAAGATCAATATGATTACAAAGGATATGATTGTTAATGACGTTGTTAACAATTATCCTCAAACTAATGAAATTTTCACCAAATATGGTGTAGATACTTGTTGTGGAGGAGTACAGAGCATAGAAAAGACCGTTGCGGCCTGTAATGTTAACCTGGATGAGGTTTTAAAAACTCTGAATGAGGCTGTTCCGCCTCCGGAACAGGACAAAACAGAAGAAAAAAAGGCTGAAAATATCACTGACGTTAATGTTTCGGATACTGCAGCATCCAAAACTGGAGGTGAAATCACAGGAAATACAACGGTAAAAGAAATTGTAATGCACAATCCTGAAACTAAGGGTGTCTTTTCAAAATATGGTCTGCTTGAGTGTGGCGGTGAATACGGTCCGGAAGAGGCAATTTACTTTTTTGCAAGGGTACATAATGTCGATCCTGACGGTCTGATAAAAGAGCTCAATGATGTAATCCTTGGAAAGGTTGCAGCGCCGGAAGTCTCTGCAGAAGATGCCGAATCAGCATATGAGAATATCTATGAGAAGTTTATAAAGACCGCAATTGTTATCGCATTATCAACCGGATGCGTTTATGGGGCTATTATGCTTTTCTATATGGGAATTCAGCACTCTCTCTACTCTGTTCCTAAGGTCTTGATAGAAACTCATGGTCACACACAAATTTTTGGCTGGTGTGGACTGTTTATAATGGGTGTATCGTACTTCGTGCTCCCGAGATTTTATGCGGTTCGTATTTATAGCGGCAAACTTGCGAATTTGTCTTTCTATTTCATGGTTGCTGGTATATTCCTGGTATTTACTTACAGAACCCTCCTGCCGCTTAATAATCATTCCTTCTTTAAGATACTTATCTTATCAGGGTGTTTACTGGAAGTTCTAGCTGTGTTAATGTTCCTTATAGTTGCTGTTAAGACAGTTCTTTCCGCAGAAAAGCAGGAACTGGAAACATACGAAACATTTCTGTTCTCCGGTTATCTGTGGTTCCTTATTGTGACAGTCGCCCATGCAGGAATAATCTACTACATGCTGCATACCGGAGAAACGCTAATACCCCACGCAGCAATTTATCCCCTTCGCCATATACAAGTAATGGGTTTCATAACCTTAGTAATCTTTGGTGTTGTTAGCAGAACACTGCCTGCCTTTTTAGGACTGAAAACACCAAATGCAAAGGTCAATCTGCTTATTATGTTTATGTTGAACGCATCTGTATTTGTCAGGGCTGTATCCCAGCCTTTGATGGTTTACTATGCGGATGTAAATCTGCCATTTTATTATGTTTTCAATACGTTATACTTCACTTCAGGTTGTGTTGAGTTTCTGTCCATCCTCTTATTCCTTTATAACTTGAATATTCTTTCAAAACCGGAAGTTGATTTTTCCGGAATGGAGATTGAGAAGAGTTACGAGAAATTTGTATGGGCAGGTATTTTGTGGTTGATTGTCGGTGAGCTTGCGATGATGGTATTTACCGTTCAGGAGTCATTTATCGGTGTACCTGTTTCTCATGCTTTAATTGGTGCATACAGACATGCGGTCACAGTCGGATTTATCACAATGATGATCTTCGGTTTTGCATCGAGGATAATACCTATAAGTCAGGGTGTCAAACTCCACAGTTATTCATCATTAACAATGACCTTTATTCTTATAAATGTAGGCAGTACTTTAAGAGTTATTTTTCAACCACTTGCCGTGCACACCGGATCAGTACCTTCTTATTTAGTAATGGGAATAAGTGGTTTAATAGAGAGTGTGGCAATACTGTTGTTTGGAATTAATATCTGGAAGACCATGAGTGATGGAAAACGGCAAGGCAGTGATGAGGAAGATCATAGCAAACTGACCAGCGTTACTGCGTCGACAAACGTATATCAACTCATAAAACAGCATCCACCGGCAATGGACATTTTGATAAGTAAAGGTTTTACACAGCTTAAAAATCCAATTCTCAGGAATACAATGACAAGGGCTGTTAATCTTGGACAGGCAACAAAAATGCATAATACGGATTTAGATCAATTAATAAAAGAATTGAATGAATCGCTAAAGTCCTGAAGAAATCGCAGTTGATAGATTCTGGATAACAGTTCAGACAGTAGTCATTTACGCTCCATAAATAATACCTCCAGTTCCGGAATGACTTATAGGATTGAAACGTAAGACCTACCTGCTGTAACGTCCCATTAGTTTTCCTTCTGTCACGATATGTCCTTTGATAGCATTAAGAACTTCACTCTTTGTGGATCCAGCATTCAAGTCAATATGTGTATCCACCGCGTAGAGTTTAAAAAAGTAACGATGAGTACCTCCGGGAGGGCAAGGCCCTCCGTAACCATATCTGTGGAAGTCATTTAAACCATGTTTCGCCCCGCCTAGAACCTCTTTCTCTGGAGAAATGCCTTCCGGCAATTCCAATATGTCAGGAGATAGCCCGAAAATGACCCAATGAACCCATGTTCCCATTGGTGCATCAGGATCATCACAAATCAATACTACGCTCTCTGCCTCTTTCGGGAGTTGTGTCCAGGATAAGGGAGGAGAGACATCTTCGCCATCACATGTATATTTTTCTGGTATGAGTTCGCCCTCATCAAAAGCACTGCTTGTGATCTCCAATCCCATTGCATAACCCTCCTCCTCAGAAAAACCTGTCTCTATTCCTATCTGGCAAAGAACTACAAATAATGCAATAGAGAACCGCTTGCAGATAATTTTCATAAGTTTTTCTGTTTTCAGGAAAACATTTTATGAGACAAGCTTAAATAGTACTAAAAATTAACCTGGCAAAATTCCTCGTAATCTATCAGCTCTTTAATAGTCGGGTTTTCACCACACATTGGGCATGCAGGATTACGCTGTATTTTAAGCTTTTTGAAGTCCATGTTCAATGAATCATATAGAAGGAGTTTACCATTTAGAAGGTTCCCCTTTTCGAGTCGTAGCTTAATAACCTCAGTTGCCTGGATGACTCCTATAATTCCGGCAATTATACCAAGTACTCCGGCTTCTTGACAGGAAGGTACTAAGTCAGGTGGTGGTGGTGTCTCATAAAGGCAGCGATAGCAGGGGCCTTGTCCCGGCAGAATTGTAGTTGCCTGGCCATCAAACCTGAAGATAGAACCATGTGATAAGGGTTTACCAAGCATAACACATGCATCGTTTACAAGATATCTGGTAGGAAAGTTATCCGAACCATCAAGGATTACGTCATAATCCTTGATAATGTCAATGATGTTCTCAGAGTTAAGTCGCTCTGTGTAAGGTACTACTTCAACATCGGGATTTAAGGCTTCAAGTGTCTCTTTTGCGGACTGTACTTTTGGCCGTCCGACATCCTTGGTTGAGTGTAATATTTGTCGCTGTAAATTTGAAAAATCAACATCATCATTGTCTGAAATACCTATCTTGCCAATTCCTGCTGCAGCGAGATAAAATGCGGCTGGAGAGCCCAGCCCTCCAGCACCAACCAGAAATACCTTCGACTCCAGTAATTTCTTTTGTCCCTTTCCTCCTACCTCAGGTAAGATTATGTGTCTTGAATACCTCTCTATCTGTTCTTCAGTAAAATCTGACATTCTCAATATCCTTCTCTTTCTTTATTAATCTGTTTGATTTGCTAAATCGGCAGACATAATGCTATTACTCTTATTTTCCAATTTTGTGTTCAATTTATACTACAGATCAGTAGTATTCTACTTCTAAATACCTGTATCTTCTATTATGATATTATTTTTTTCCAAAATAGTGCCCATTTTTGCATCCAAATCTCCTACTGAGATCTGGTAATTAACCAATGCATTTATAGCTTTGCCCTCTGCAATAGTCAGATTGTCCTGAGCTCGCAATACTTCCAAGCTTGTTGACCTTCCAACCTTGTATTTTCTTTCCTCTGCCTCAAGTCTTTCCACTGCCAATTCTCTCGACTTTTCTGTTGCCTTGATACTCTCCGCATTTTTTTTAATCTCACGAACTGCCGTACGCACCTCAACAACAATATCTTGCTCTTGCTTGATTCTTTCAAGAATTTGTTTCCTGGTTTCGAGTTTTGCATTTGAATAATTACTCCTTGCCTCTCTATTGCCTAATGGAACCTCCAGTGCAAATCCGAAGAACTCATCCTGGAATTGTTGCGAAAAGGTAGAATCAATAGCATTCCCAAAATTCCCAGCCATGCCATTATAACGAATCCCTGCCTCAACATCCAGCTTAGGAAGCAATTCATTCCTTCTTTGCTTTACCGTAATCCTGGCATTCGAAATATCTAAACTTTGTTTAAAAAGTTCTGGCCTGTTTGCGAGTGCAATCTTGATAGACTCATCAAACGTTACGTCCGTAATTTTAAAATAAGCCTTATCCAACGGTATGATAGCAGCATCTGAAAAAATAGAATGGTTACTTAAATTCATAATTAACTTTAAATCATCTTCTCTGTTTTTAATATCATTTTCTGATTCTATAATGTCGTTTATCTTTTTTGCAACACCGTCTTCTGCCACTAACACTTCAATTGGCGCTAAGGTCCCTACCTTCACCTGAATCCTGTTTTTTCTCAGGAGATCTTCAGCACTTTCCAATGATTTCTTTCTCACCCTTAACTCCTCTATTGCCATTACAAGCTCCCAGTAAGCAGTTTGGACGGAGTTAATTACTTCAATCGCAGTCTCCTTAAGTTCTAATATGGATTTCTTCTTGTTATTTCTTGCTATATATATTTCGCTTTTATTATAAAATATACCTGCATTTCTTAGAAGTGGTTGGGTTAATTTGGCCTCTATAGTCGCTGTTGACTGCGGATTCAAGGATGTAAATGTTTGAGGGTCAAGGAATTGGCGCACTTTAAGCCTGAAATCCAGTGAAACCGTAGCGCCAGTTTCTATAGGCTTTTCAATAGAGGATTGAAATTCATTAAAATCATCTAATCTTCGTGTTACTCCAACAGTTCCTGTTAATAATGTATTGGATCTGGGTTGCTCCTTAACATCTCTTTCTCCAGTAACCGTCAAAATTGGATCAAATACAGATTTCGCAATAGTTATATCTTTTTCTGTTATCATTGGCTCTAACTTTGCAATCTTTATTTCGTAGTTATTATGTATGGCAAGGACGATGCTATCCTTCAGCGTCATGTTAAGAAATTTCATATCTTTTGAAAATTCCACGTCAGGTTTTTCGGGTTGACCGTATTTTCCCTTTGCTCCTTCAATATCGTTTGCAAGAGGATGCACCCTCAGTATATCTGATAGGGCTTCTCCGTAGTCCTTAATCTGTGCTTGCAGATAATTTCTAGTA
>CAXMPV010000046.1:0-10457 GCA_964195175.1 uncultured Thermodesulfobacteriota bacterium
TGATACCCTGTTCATCATTGTAGGCTTTTTCTATAATAGTCTTGTCCTTTTGTAGATCTATACCGACCAAAAACCTGTCATTGGGGTGCATTATTTCTTGTATATGCCGCAGAAGAGTAGTTACCTCTGATCTGTCAAAGTTGCCGATACTTGACCCTAACCATGTAATCAGATTCTGTTGATTTTTTCGGAAATCCAGATGATCAATTCCTTCGTTGTATCTGGCAGCAATGGCATTTATTTCCAGATCAGGGTACTCCTTGAGCAGAGAATACGAACTCTCCTCAAGCATCTGATGGGACACGTCTATTGGTGTATAATGAGCCAGGCTCTGACGTTCAAGAAAAGCCTCTATCAGTATCCTTGTTTTTGTAGAACTTCCGCTGCCTAATTCGACAAGAACTGTTTTTTCAGAAAACTGAGAGGCAATATCATCTGCGTTTGTCTCAAGAATTTTTGTTTCCGTGCGCGTCAGGTAGTATTCAGGAAGTTCGCATATTTTCTCAAACAACTGTGATCCGATATGGTCATAAAAGTAGACAAAGGGAAGATATTTGGATTCAGATGTAAGTCCGTTTTTAACATCTTCGGAGAAGTTATTTATGAAGATTTCCTTGTCAAGTGTTACAAGTGAGAATCGTTCTTCAATTCCTGAAAGTGTCATTCTAGTTTCTCCTTTCGGAAATCATTATTATAAAATATTCATTTTACAATATACTCCACTTGAAAATCAAGAAAAGATAGAATTTGGTGGTGTTTTAGAATTAATTTTTTCACCAATATATATATTGAAATCAATCGTCAAACTTAGAAAGCGTGATAATTCTAACAAAGGGATCAAATCCGAATCTATGGATTCACCTGTAACTGCTCCTGATGTTGATAATAAAGCTGGAGACAATGGCAATGGCAAGAACGAAGACGTTCTAATCGAAACAACATCGAACGATACTGTGATTCCAATGGGTGAGAATAGGATTCCGGAGTATGATGAAAGTTTTAAGGATTTTTAGTTAGCGGCACAAATTATAGTTTCAGATTTTATGCACGGAGGTTTACGCCAAGGGAATTGTTGAGATTTACAAGAATTTTTTCCTGCAGGATATCTACTTCTTCGCTCTTCAGGGTTTTATCATCCGCTCTGAATATAATCCTGAAGGCGATACTCTTCCTGCCCTTCTCAATCTGCTTGCCCCTGTATACGTCAAAGAATTCTATGTCATCGACATAGTCTATCTTAAGGGATTCGATACACCCTTTTATATCTGCCCAGGTAACGGCCTCATCACTTACGACGGCAAAATCTCTCGTCACTACTGGAAATGATGGTATTTTCCTGTATGAACTTTCAAGATTTGTTTTATCTATCAGTATGTCAAAATCAAGTTCTGCTACGCACGGCTTGCTTCTGAAATCATAATCACTAATTACTTCTCTGCTTAATTCCCCAATAAACCCCAAGACACTATCGCCAAGTCTCAGCTCTGCAGATTTATCAGAACTGAACAGGCCAAAATCAAAGTGCACACTCTCAAGGCTGTCCGCTATATTAAGGTGGCAGAGTATGGCCTCTATCACACCTTTTAAAGCCAGATACCCCTCCTCCCCGAGAATACATAAGCACTCCTTCTCTTCCGGCAACTGGTCGTCCCCCTTAGGCAAATAAACCTTTGACAATTCATATATATCAGTTTTTTCTACACCATAGTTCTGATTATGTTTCTTCACCCTCAAAAGATTATGAACCAGTGCCTTCCTCAAAAGATCCTCGTCCTGCCGTATAGGATTCAGTATCTTTAAACTGCCAGTTTCAGACCAGATGGTACCATGCCGGTTTTGCGAATCACCTACAATACTGTCAGTGATAACTTCATTAAAACCCAGTCCGGAGATAACATTTTTTGTCTTCTCAGTAATCTTGTCAAACTGGTTATCCTGTGTCAGTTTCACTCCAATACTACTCTTCACGGGTATTTTATCGTATCCATGTATCCTGGCGACTTCCTCTATCAGATCTATTTCCCGATAAACGTCCCCCCTGAAACTGGGAACATCCACACTAAACCCGTCTTTCGTTTCAGCACTTATTCTAAACTGTAAGTGTTCCAGTATCTCCTTCGCCGTATCTTTTTCTACCTGAAGCCCCAACAGTCCGTCCAACCGGGACATCTTCAACGTAACACTCACCTTATTGTCTTCCAAATAGTTTTGATCGATTACTCCCTCCGCAGCCTGACCACCCGCTATCTCCAATATCATCTTTGCCGCTCTCCTTGATGCCCAGTCTACGCACTCAGGATCCACGCGCCGTTCAAAACGATAAGAAGAGTCTGACATCAGACCAAGCTTTCTGGAGGTCCTTCTGACACTCCTCGGGTCAAAGAAAGCACTTTCCAGAAGAATATTTCTTGTGGCATCAGAGACCTCTGTCTCCTTTCCTCCCATTATACCAGCAATAGCAACCGGCTTCTGTGAATCTGCAATTACCAGCATTTCATCAGACAACGTACACTTGCTGCCATCGATTGCCTCCATAGTTTCACCCTTCTTTGCTCTTCTGACAATAATTTTGCCATCACTCAACTTGTCAGAATCAAAAGCGTGTAACGGCTGACCGCTCTCCATCAATACATAGTTTGTAATATCCACGATGTTATTTACAGGACGCAACCCAACGCTACTGATTTTTCTCTGCAGCCATTCCGGCGATGGCCCTATTTTCACATCTTTTATAATTCTTGCCGTATACCGCTGGCACAATTCATTGTCTTCTATAGTAACACCTGTTATGTCATTTATATTTCCACCATTTGTATCATCATAACTCACATCCGGAATATCAAGCTTACCGCGGACAATGGCAGCCACTTCCCTTGCGACACCAATAAATCCCAGGCAATCAGGCCTGTTTGAAGTCACCTCGACCTCCAAGCAGAAATCATCTTCTACTGGGTTAACGGTGTCAACTACCAATCCCGCATTCGTCAAGCTTTCTGCCAATTCCTCTACGGAAAGATCGTATTTACAATAATCCTTAAGCCAGTTGTAACTGATTTTCATTGGTTTTAAAATTGTGATAAAAATCTCAGGTCATTTTCAAAGAAAAGCCTGATGTTATCTATTCCGTACTTTAGCATGGTAAGCCTCTCCACACCCATGCCAAATGCAAAACCGGTATATTTTTTAGAATCATAGCCAACGGTGTCAAACACATTGGGATCCACCATCCCCGCGCCCAACACCTCAACCCAACCACTTTGGGAGCACACGCTACATCCTTTCCCTTTACAGAGAGAGCATGAAATGTCAATTTCTGCGCTTGGCTCTGTAAAGGGAAAGAATGAAGGACGGAATCTCATCTTTATATCCTGCCCGAAGTACGACTTTGCAAAAAGGGTTAAAACATATTTCAGATCACTGAAACTGACACCTTCATCCACCATCAGTCCTTCAATCTGGTGAAACATGGAGGCATGTCGTGCATCAACTGTATCCGGGCGAAAGACCTTTCCCGGGGCGATCATCCTGATGGGAGGTTTTGTCTTTTCCATCACCCTTATCTGAACGGTGGAGGTCTGGCTTCTCAAGAGGCGCTTGTTGCCCAGATAGAAGGTATCAAAATCTTCTCTGGAAGGGTGATCAGCGGGAATATTCAGAGCATCAAAGTTGTAGTATTCGTGTTCTACTTCAGGTCCATACTCTATATCGAAACACAGTTTTTTGAAGATCCCTTTAATTTCATCGATGGTCTGTGTAAGTGGATGTTTACGGCCATAGGGCTTGTGCTCGCCAGGTAGCGACAAATCAAACGACGGCAGTGTAAGTGATGCTTTAGCAGAAGTGTCAAATCCATCTTTTTTTTCTTCTATCCACTTGCCAATTTCATTCTTAAGAATATTTGCAGACTTCCCGGTAGACGATCTCTGTTCAGGAGACAAACCTGGAATCGCCTTGATTATCTCAGTAATAACGCCACCTTTTCTTCCGAGATATCTGGTCTTTATCGTTTCAACTTCTTCCAGAGATTCAGCCTTTGCCAAATCGCCTTTTGCCTGATTTTGTATTTCGTTTAATCTTTCCTGCATAATATATCAGCTTGCTATAGTGGCCAATTCACGTAATTTTGTTTCATAAAACAAAATTAATATTAAGGGGGTATAACGTGCAAGTGGAATTGCATGCTACTTAACTCATGTGTTATCCCAGCTCGAAAAGACTCCAATGGTTGCACTGGAATCCTTCCCGTCCGAACGATTTATCCGGGCGGGCCGAAAGGAGGGGCATATAGCAATATTCCAAATTGGATATTGAAGATTGTTAATCAAAAAACAATCCAAAAAAGAGTGAAAAACCAGAATGCATGGTACGCATTCTGGCCTTAAACATGTTGCTTTGACAACTCAACCAATTTATCAAACGCTACAGGATCGTTTACTGCTGCTTCCGCTAACATCTTCCTGTCAACTACAACATTGGCTTTTATTAGCCCACTGATAAACCGACTATAATTTATCCCACGCATTTTAGCAGCTGCGTTTATGCGTATTATCCAAAGTTTTCTAAAATCCCTCTTTTTACATTTTCTATCTCTATAGGCAAAAGCCATTGCCCTCACATATGTTTCACTGGCTTTTCTAAAGAGGTTGCCTCTACCACCCCAATACCCTTTTGTTGCATTGAGAAGCCTTTTTCTGGCTTGTTTTCTTGCTGAACCTTTTCTTACTCTTGGCATCTTTAAAACCTTTCTTGTGCTTATTCTAAAATATTTACTATGCTTTACCTAATGCACGTAATGTTGATCTGGTAAATCCCTTTGACACAAGACTTGTTCTCTTAAGTGTCCTTTTACGCTTACCAGTTTTTCCTGACATTAAATGACCTGCAAAAGCCTTCTTTCTCTTAATCTTGCCGTTAGGAGAAACCTTAACCCTTTTCGCAAGACCCTTATGTGTTTTTAATTTTGGCATTCCAATACTCCTTCGTTTTCTAAATTTTAATTTAGTACTATGCTTTTGGTGTTAAAATAATTCCCATACTTCTTCCGGTTGACTTTGCCTGTGATTCTACCTTGGCAATATCCGCCAAAGATATAATAATTTCGTCAAATATATTTTTAGCCATATCCCGGTGCGCTCTCTCTCTCCCTCTGAACATCATGTTTACCAGAACCCTATCCTTTCTTTCGAGAAATTTCCTGGCATTCTTCATTTTCGTCTGCAAGTCATGCGCACCAATTTTCGGCCTTACCCTGATTTCCTTTAACTGAACGGTACGGCTTTTCTGATGTGATTTTTTGCTCAGCTTGTATTGATGCTTTCCGTAATCCAGAAGTCGACACACTGGGGGATCAGTATCTGGCGAAACCTCAACAAGATCCAAGCCTAACTCCATCGCCTTACTGAGGGCATCATGCTTTTTCATGATGCCTAATTGCTCTCCTCCTTCGCCAACAACTCTTACTGTCTTCGCAAATATTCTCTCATTAATTTTCTGAAATTTTGAGATCTCTACACCTCCATTCTAAAAAAATTATAATTTACCATTAACGCAAAAATTCCAGATAATCACAAATTTTCCACATAAATGAAATACTAGGTTTTGTCCTTAGCCTCTTTTTCGACACGTACCAGGAATTCTGACAAAGGCAGAGCCCCCTCAACGCCATTCTTACGACTCCTAACCGAAACAGACCCTTCCTCTAACTCCCTATCTCCTATGATAAGCAGATAAGGAACTTTTTCCAGGGTGCCTTCTCTAATTTTAAAGCCGGTTTTCTCATTCCTCAAATCACAATCAGCACGAATCCCTATCTCGGACAATCTATCTTTTATCTTTTTACTATATTCATCGTGAGCATCTGTGATTGGCAGAACCCTGACCTGTGTAGGCGCCAGCCACAAAGGGAAATCACCGGCATAATGCTCCAGCAAACAGCCCACGAATCTCTCCATGGCGCCAAGCACGGTCCGATGCACCATCACCACCTTATGCTTCTTACCATCAGAAGCGATATAATTAACATCAAACCTCTCAGGTAAATTAAAATCCACCTGAATGGTTGGCCCCTGCCAGCCCCTGCCCAGAGCATCCTTAATCTTTATATCAATTGCAGGACCATAGAATTTTGCCTCGC
Organism: uncultured Thermodesulfobacteriota bacterium; assembly: GCA_964195175.1. Taxonomy (GTDB): domain Bacteria; phylum Planctomycetota; class Brocadiia; order Brocadiales; family Scalinduaceae; genus Scalindua. Next base: position 6,134 of record CAXMPV010000046.1, read on the forward strand.
CTTCCTCCCTCGTATATTCCAACTCTTTTTGTTCGAGAGCGTTCTTTAAAGCGTCTTCAGCAAGATCCCAATTCTCGTTTTCTCCTATATACTTTTCAGATTCGCCTTTGCCCCTGACCGCAAGCTCTATTTCGTATTCATCAAACCCAAAACGCTGAAGCATATATTGAGCCAGATCTATAATACCAACGATTTCATCCTTTAATTGGTCCGGCCTGCAGAATATATGGGCATCGTCCTGCGTAAATCCGCGAACCCTTAAAAGCCCATGCAGAACTCCTGACCTCTCGTATCTATAAACAGTACCAAGTTCGCCCCACCTTTGTGGCAGATCACGATAACTACGTACCTTTGTCTGGAACATAAGAATCGCAAAAGGACAATTCATCGGCTTCAAGATATACTCTTGCCCGTCAACTTCTATGGGGGAAAACATGCTCTCTTTATAGAAGTCCAAATGACCACTTGTTTTCCAAAGATCTATCTTCGCAATGTGAGGGCTGTAAACTATTTCATAACCACGTTTATAATGCTCTTCTCTCCAAAAGGTTTCGATAATGTTTCTTATTCTTGCTCCTTTTGGATGCCAGAATACAAGCCCGGGACCACCCTCTTCATGAAAACTGTAAAGGTCTAGCGCGGTACCAACTTTTCTATGATCACGCTTTTTAGCCTCTTCTAAAAGCTTTAGATGTATTCTTAAATCCTTCTTATTCGTAAAAGCCGTACCATATATTCTCTGAAGCATCGGGTTGGTTTCTTTTCCACGCCAGTACGCTCCAGCAACACTTAACAGTTTAAATGCCGTAATCTTTTTTGTGCTGGCCAAATGCGGACCTCTGCACAGGTCAACAAAATCACCCTGCCTATAAAAAGAGATAGTCTGATCTTCCAGCCCCTTAATCAACTCAACCTTGTAATCCTGACCAGACTCTGCCATCCTTTTTATTGCGGCATCACTGGCCTCTTCAAAACGGTCAAATGTCTCGTCTGACTCAATAATCCTCTTCATCTCTGTTTCTATCTTCTCAAGGTCTTCTTCTGCCAGGGTTGTTTCCAGATCAAAGTCATAATAGAAACCGTCCTTGATAGAAGGACCAATTCCCAATTTAGCATTCGGATATAAATTAGTTACTGCCTGGGCCATAACGTGAGCGGTACTATGTCTGAGTATCTCAAGACCGTCTTCAGAATCAGCCATCACCAAATCCAGTGTGGTATCCGCCTCAATCTGGCTATCAAGATCTATAAGCGTACTGTTTACCTTACCCGCTATTGCCATACCTCGATTCTTTTCAGCAATATCGCAAGCCACGTCCTTAACAGTGACCTTATCTTCATATTTTCTTTCAATACCGTCCGGCAGTGTTATTTTAACCATTTTCTCTTGTTGTAGTAGAATTTCCACGTATTATGGGAAACAGTCAATTTACCTGATTTTCCGTGTCATTTCAACTAATATTTTCTGTTGTTAAAAACAATTTGACTTTAATATTTCCATAAACTATAATTTCGACTCAAAATCAGGAAACCATTTGATAATAAGAGGTTGAAAATGATCAAAAGCACCGAAAAGCAACTAAATCCGCTAAAAAACAGGCTCGTACATTTAAGGGACTCTCTTTGACCTGACTTCCAAGGAAAAGGAACAGGTAGAGATAGAAACAGAGCTGGGAAATGCGGATTTCTGGAACAACAAGGAAAAAGCGCAATCTACCGTTAAAAGGCTTAAGGTATTAAAAGAATTAACCGTGCCTTTTCAAGAATTACAGAAAGCGCTTAATGATGTTGTTGATTTATCAGAACTTGCAGAAGAAGAGAGCGATGAGGAGCTAGAAGCAGAGATAGCAAAAGACCTGCAATCATTTACCCAAAAGCTTGAGAAGCTGGAATTACGTATGATGCTGAACGGGCAGAATGATTCTTGTAACGCATATCTTAACATACATGCTGGCGCAGGTGGCACGGAATCATGTGACTGGGCGTCTATGCTGCTGAGAATGTATAGTATGTGGGCAGAAAGAAACAACTTTTCCATGGAAACGATCGATCTTCTGCCCGGTGAAGAAGCAGGGGTTAAAAGGGTCGCTACCATAATTAAAGGCAGTTTCGCCTATGGTTATTTAAAATCCGAGATTGGCGCTCACCGCCTGGTACGTATATCACCATTCGATTCTAATAGCAGGCGACACACTTCATTTGCGGCGGTTGATGTAATCCCTGAAATAGACACTGAAATAGACATAGAAATAAACGAAAAAGATTTAAAAATAGATACTTACCGTTCTTCCGGCGCAGGAGGCCAACACGTCAACAAAACATCTTCTGCCGTGAGAATTACATATATACCAACAGGCATAATAGTACAGTGCCAGAACGACAGATCACAGCATAAAAATAGAGCTACGGCCATGAAAATGTTAAAATCTAAGCTGTATCAAATAAAAGAGAAGGAACGCGAGAAAGAATTTTCCAATGCATATGATGAAAAAGGCGATATTGCGTGGGGCCATCAGATCAGATCTTATGTGCTGCAACCCTATACAATGATAAAGGACTTACGAACAGGAGCGGAGACCGGCAAAGCACAATCATTCCTTGACGGTGAAATTGATAGCTTCCTTACATCATATTTGAAATGGAAAATCGGCAAGTAGATCTATTTAACTACTTTAACAATTTTTAACTAAACACATTATGAATACTCTAAAAGACGTAGACCCTGAAATTTATGCGGCAATCCACGACGAAGTTAAACGGCAGCAGACCAACATTGAATTGATTGCTTCTGAGAATTACTGCAGTACTGCGGTAATGCAGGCGCAAGGTTCAATAATGACTAATAAATACGCTGAAGGCTACCCTGGCAAACGATGGTATGCCGGTTGCGGAGAGATTGACATAGCTGAAAAACTTGCAGTTCAGCGGGCAAAGGATATATTTGGGGCAGAGCATGTTAATGTCCAGCCACATTCAGGTTCGTCGTCAAATATGGCCGTATTGTTTTCTTCATTATCTCCGGGAAATAAAATTTTGAGTATGGACCTCTCACATGGCGGACACCTTACACACGGCTTCAAAAAGAATTTTTCAGGGCAGCTATACGAAAAGATCACCTACGGTGTAAGCGAAAAGACCGGATATATAGATTATGACAAAGTAAGAAAACTTGCGAAAGAGAGCAATCCGCACATGATAATTGCAGGAGCAAGCGCTTATCCAAGAGAACTTGATTTTGCAGAATTTAAAAAGATCGCGGATGAAGTAGGCGCGCTTTTATTAGCAGATATTGCTCATATAGCGGGATTGATTGTAGCAGGGCTGCATCAGGACCCTGTACCACTTGCGGACTTCGTAACTACCTCAACACATAAAACGCTCAGAGGCCCGAGGGGAGGAATAATCATTTGCAAGTCTAAATACGCCACCAAAATAGATCAGCAAATTTTCCCAGGTATTCAAGGCGGCCCGTTGATGCACGTTATTGCGGCAAAAGCAGTAGCATTCAAGGAGGCAAAAACACAAGAATTCAAAGACGATCAAGTCCAGACACTTAAGAACACAAATAAACTTTGTAGCGAGCTACAAAACAAGGACTATACAATAGTTTCAGGAGGCACTGACAACCACCTTTTCCTCATCGACCTTACAAACAAGAACATCTCCGGGACGGAAGCACAGATAACCCTGGAAAAAGCAGGCATTATACTCAACAGGAATATGATCCCATTTGACAAAAGAACTGCGAATGACCCAAGCGGAATAAGAATGGGTACGCCTTCTGTTACGACGCGTGGTATGAAAGAGTCAGAAATGTTAAAAATTGCTAACTGGATTGACCTCGCACTAAGTGCTAGTGATGACGATAGCAAATTGAAGACAATTAAGAGTGAGGTTGTGACGTTTTGTGCAACTTACCCACTCTACAAAGACCTCACAGACTTTGATGATTAATTATTCACTGACTGCTTTCCCTCCCTAAAACAACAAAACGCTATTTAAAACTCAAAACAGATAAACTAATCCTTTTATGGAAAAACCAAAAACAACAAAGAGAGTAACTGTTCTCGGCACAGGCGGTTGGGGCACTGCACTTTCACTTGTACTGCACAGCAAAGGGCACGACGTTACTCTCTGGGGCTCAACGCCAGACTATGTCGAATTCCTAAAAACAGAGAGAGAAAATAAAAAATTTTAAAATTAATTTTCTTCCTCTTCACTCCAAGAGGGGACGGAGATGTGAGAGAGAGAGAGAGAGACGTGGGCCATTAGGTAGACGAAAAGTGATTTTGCTGACGTCATCACAAACTTCTTAATCGCCCGG
>CAXMPV010000047.1:0-10373 GCA_964195175.1 uncultured Thermodesulfobacteriota bacterium
GTCTTTGCAGCTACAGACTTTACCATTTGTGCTCCAATATTTTCTAAATGGTCTTCCAGTTCAATCTCTTTGGCAACTGTGACTCCATCTTTAGTTATTGTTGGTGACCCAAAACTTTTTTGTAGTATTACGTTTCTTCCTCTTGGGCCAAGAGTTATCTTGACAGCAGAAGCGAGTTGATTGATACCTCTCTTCAAAGATTCAAATGCGTCCTGGTTAAAAACAATCTTTTTCTTTTCAGCCATACTTTAGAAACCTCCTTTTTATCTGTTCTATCTAAATAAATTAGTTTTGTATATTGTGGGATTAAGTAATAATAGCAAAAAAAGTGCCTGATATGTTGTATTATGATTTATTTATTCTGTTTTTGTGTTTAATTTCTTCCTAAAGCGTTTTTAATCAACCAATCTATAGCATCCAGGATGTGGAAAAGTTGGTATATTTTTTTTGAGCTTAAGGACAGGATTTTATCATGCTGCCTAATTGGCAGTTGCTTAACATTGTGCAAACTCAGGAAGATGTCATACTGGCAGTTAACATACAGAAGTAGATTTTTTTTATAAAAAACAGATGTAACCTGTTTTTATTATTAATCTTAGGTGTGTCCTGAGAAGAGATTTGCCGAAGCGGGGATTCGAACCCCGACGTCCTTGCGGACACTAGGTTCTGAACCTAGCGCGTCTGCCAATTCCGCCACTTCGGCTCTCTTTAAAAGGATTATGCAGGTAAAACTGTGCAGAGTATGTGTACAAGGCTAATAAGCCTTGTAATTTGACGTTATGTCTGTTAATATAAAAAACTTTGGATCTGTTTGTCAACATGGAAATTGTATCAACTAACAAAAAGGCCCGTTTCAATTATGAGATTATTGAAAAAATCGAAGCGGGGATTTCGTTAAAAGGTACGGAAGTTAAATCTGTTCGCAATAAGAATGTAAGTATCGGTGAAAGTTATGCTCAGATAAAGAATAATGAGGTTTTCCTTCACCATCTGCACATAAGCCCGTACGAGCAGGGAAATCGAGAGAATCACGATCCTATACGCGTAAGAAAATTACTTCTTCACAAACAGGAAATCAAAAAATTAGTTAGTAAGATACAGCTAAAGGGACTCTCTCTGGTTCCTCTCTCGATTTATTTGAAGAAAGGAAAAATAAAGATTGAGTTGGCAGTTGGCCGAGGCAAACGATTGGTAGATAAAAGAGAGTCTTTGAAGAAGAGGGCAGTTGATCGTGAAATTGCCCGTGTTGTAAAAAGATAAGAGAGTTTATGTAAATTTGAGGGGGCGAAAGGTTTCGACCGAGTAACTGGATGCAAGAGTTGCACTCTGAGGTCGTCAGGAGGCCTCATAAAACACCTGACAAAAACTTAAATGCTGATAATGAACTAGCATTGGCTGCGTAAAACCGGCCGCGTCTTTTCAATTCTCTCCTGCGGAGTTGACCAGGCGAAAAATAGCAGGATAGTTAGACCTTTTCGCTCAAAGGGGGTTTGGCGAAACTTTATTTGAGATAGCGGTTTTGAAGGCCTGTCTGTCGGCATTCAATACGGCGAAATTAAAAGATAGACTATGTGTGTAGACGCTTTTGCTGAAATACTTTGGGACGCGGGTTCGATTCCCGCCGCTTCCACCATTTACAATTATTTAAGTATTACCCCGATCGAGCGATTTTATTCTCTAATATTGTAGTAGCAGTCCGCCTTGGCTGGTGTTTCTTATCATCCGATGGGTGCAAGTAAATTCCACGTGAGTTACGCAACCTAAAGGATGCGGCTACATAGACGCTATAATCTAAGATGAGACCCCTTTTAAGCACGAAACATACCGCATTTAAAATTCCCTGCTTCTTACTAGTCGCTCTCGTATTCTCCTATATCATATGTTTAGAAAACGTATGGTCCGTAACTGAAAACAAAAATCTTAGGGTTGAAATAGATGCTATATTGCAGAAATATAAGCCAAAAGGTACGAGTGTTGGAATAAGCATATTTTCAGTAAGTAGAAACAAGTCTCTATATAAAAGCAATTCCAGTAAGCCGTTTGTAGTCGCTTCCAATATGAAGTTGTTTACGACAGCAACTGCCCTGGTCTATCTTGGCGCAGATTTCGAATACGAAACCGAAATATACTACAGTGGTGACATCTCTGAAGATGGCAAGCTGGATGGAGACATTATTATAAAAGGAAGTGGCGATCCTAATATATCGGGAAGATTTTTTGATGACAACGTAACCGCTGTCCCTGCCCACTGGGCCGACAAGATCAGGGAGCGTGGTATACAAGTGATTAGCGGTGATATCATTGCAGATGACAGCATCTTTGATAGAGAGTTTGTTCATAGTAGCTGGCCAAAAAATCAGCTTTCGAAATGGTATTGTGCACCGGTAAGCGGTCTCTCTTTTAATGATAATTGTGTTGATATTATGGTGAGACCCAACAAAAATCCCGGTGGCCTTGCTTCAGTTGGAATTGTGCCTGAAACATCTTACGTTAGGATAATTAATAGATGTAGAACCACCACGTCGAAATCAAAGCACTCTTATTCGTTATACAGAAAACCATTTACAAACCTGATTAACATTAAAGGTAATTTCTGGTCTAAGGCCCAGCCGAGTAAAGAGTGGATTACCATAAATAATCCTCCCCTGTATATGGCTACTGTTTTTAAAGAAATATTAGAAGGAAAGAATATTCGCGTTATGGGGAAGGCGAGGGTTATAGACGAAACAGATATTTACGCTATTCCTGAACATAATATATTAGCTACAACCACGTCAAGCTTAAGACAATCTATAATGGTAGCCAATAAACGCAGCCAGGGATGCTATGCGGAGCATATACTGAAGACCCTTGGGGCAACCATTAATAATGATGGAAGCTTTTCCGGAGGATTGGATGTAATCAAGGACTTTCTTACAAAACTAGGAATTCCTGAAGATCAGTATCAACTTGATGATGGTTCCGGTTTGTCTAAAAAGAACAAATTAACACCTGATACAATAACAGCATTATTGAACTATATGTACAATCACAAAAGTGCCGGTATTTTTCTGAAATCGCTCCCAATTTCGGGAACAGATGGTACGCTTAAAAAACGCTTGAAAAATGAACCATATAAATCAAGAGTAATGGCCAAGACAGGATATGTTTATGGAGCGAGAACACTTTCAGGATATGTTAAAACATTAGACGAAGAGATAATCGCTTTCTCGATACTGGTAAACGAAATCAAAGGAGGCACATGGAAGGCAAAGCGACTTCAGGATATTATATGCAGATCCCTGGTAACTTATAATTAAGGATTTGTAATTTTATGTTTTTTAATAAAGTGTAGAAACAGTGGTTATTGATTAGGGTTGATTGTGTATCACAAAATACTTTTTAGATAGTTTCCTGTATAAGATCCCTTTGTGCCAGCAATTTCTTCCGGAGGGCCAAAGGCAATTACCTCTCCGCCTCTTTCTCCTCCTTCAGGCCCCATGTCGATTATATAGTCTGCTGTTTTGATAACATCAAGATTGTGTTCAATAACAACTACTGTATTTCCCATGTCAGTAAGCCTGTGAAGTATCTTCAGGAGTTTTTGTATATCTGCAAAGTGGAGTCCAGTTGTCGGTTCATCAAGTATATAGAGCGTATTGCCTGTGCTCTGTTTTGCAAGTTCAGTTGACAGCTTGACTCTTTGCGCTTCACCACCGGATATAGTCGTGCTCGATTGGCCTAGCGTTATGTATCCTAGTCCCACATTACGTAGTGTTCTCAATATGCGTTCAATACGGGGAATATTTCTGAAAAATTCATACGCCTCCTCGACGCTCATATCCAGGGTGTCGGAAATGGTTTTTCCCTTATATCTTATTTCCAGTGTTTCCGGATTGTATCTTTTGCCCCTGCATTGCTCGCAGAGGACAAACGTGTCCGGAAGGAAATTCATGGCAATCTTCTTCGTTCCCTGGCCTTCACACAATTCACACCTGCCTTCTTTAACGTTAAAACTGTATCGGCCGGATTTGTATCCCCTTATCTTTGACTCCTTTGTCTGGGCAAATACATTTCTTATATGACTGAATAGATCCGTGTATGTTGCGGGATTGGATCGTGGTGTACGGCCAATCGGTGATTGGTCTATCTCGATTACCTTATCGATTTTTTCTATTCCTGTAATCCCGCTATGTTTACCGGGCTTGAGACGGCTTCCATAAATGGCCTTCATTAAAGATCTGTGTAAAATTTGATCGACCAGAGTGCTCTTGCCCGAACCGGAAACGCCCGTTATGCAGCAGAGAACTTTTAATGGAATCCTGACATCAATTGATTTAAGGTTGTTTTCTCTGGCTCCTTTTATCAGGATAGAGTTTTTCATATCTGCTGTTTTTCTGGCCCCGTTGATTTCCACCTTAAGCTTATGGTTCAGATATTGAGAGGTTAATGATTCTTTATTGGAGGTTATCTCCGGAACAGAGCCACTTGCCACTACTGCCCCTCCATGTTCACCGGCACCGGGTCCCAGATCAATTACATAATCTGCATTACGTATAGTCTCCTCATCATGTTCAACTACTATTACGGTATTTCCGGCGTCCTTCAGTTTTTTTAATGTATTAATTAATTTTTTGTTATCTCTCTGATGTAATCCAATAGTTGGTTCATCCAATACATAGCATGCACCAATCAGTCCGGTTCCAACTTGAGTCGCCAGTTGGATCCTCTGTACCTCTCCACCGGAAAGTGTATCGCTCCTCCTGTCCAACGTTAAATAATATAATCCTATATCAAGCATAAAGCCTGATCTTGTTATAATTTCTTTCAAAATTCCTTGTGCTATGATTTTCTTCTCCCCCTTGAATTTGAGAGACTTAAAGAAATCAAAAACTTTTTCCACTGTCATAGAGGTGATTTCAGTTATTGTCTTTTCATTAACTTTTACGGACAAAGCTTCAGGCCTTAGCCTTGCACCTTTACACTCTTCACATGTTGTATAATCCATGTATTTTTCGAGACGTTTTATAACATCAGAACTGTTTGACTTGTCGTATACCTGCCATAATGCCGGAATAATACCTTCAAAGCGTTTGCTTATGCCATTGTTGAGAGATTCTCCATGTAATAAAATGTTTCTAGTCCTTTTGCCGATCTTCTTGAATGGAACATTGGCGCCAATGTCAAATTTTTCCGAAAATTCATTTAACAGACTATTATAATGCTCCTGTGTAATTGAACTCCATTTTGACCACGCATGGACAGCGTCTTCACTCAAACTTAATTCTTCATTTGGAATTATTAATTCCGGATCAAACTCCAGCGTCATGCCCAGCCCTTCACACCCTCTGCACGAACCGTACGGGCTATTGAAGGAAAACATTCTGGGGGCAAGTTCCTCGTAGCCGGTTCCGCAATCAGGGCAGGAGTAACGTTCACTGAAAACCATATCTACCCATTTTCCCTTCTTTTCCCGGGTGATAATTACCACGCCTTCTCCCAGCTCCAGACTCGTGTGTATTGAATCACTTAGCCTTTTCTGGATATCATCTTTAACGACAAGCCTGTCTACTACGATATCAATATCATGCAATTTATACCTGCTCAGTTTGACTTCGGTGCTTGCATCGATGATATTTCCATCGACTCTAGCCCGTATGAAGCCCTTTCGTCTGATTTTCTGAAAAACCTCTTTGTGCTCACCTTTTTTGCCCTTAATAATTGGTGATAGAATCATAATCTTTGTGCCTTTGGGTATCCGGGAGACCCTATGCATAATCTGCTCTATGGTTTGTCTTGTGATTAATGTTCCGCAATTATGGCAATAAGGGGTACCCACTTTTGCAAAGAGAAGGCGCAGGTAGTCGTATATATCAGTTGTTGTGGCGACTGTAGAGCGCGGACCTGTATGGCTTGTGCGTTGTTCGATTGCGATAGTGGGGGGAATGCCTTCTATGATATCAACATCCGGTTTTTGCATCTGGTCGAGGAATTGCCTTGCATATGAGGAGAGGCTTTCTATGTAACGTCGTTGTCCTTCTGCGTAAATAGTGTCAAAAGCCAGGGAGGATTTTCCGGAACCGCTTACACCGGTTATAACTACAAGCTGATCTCTGGGGATGTTTATATTTATGTTTTTTAGATTATGCTGTCTCGCGCCCTTTATTGATATGAAATTATCATGTTCTAGCTTAATAGAGTTACTTCTTTTTCTTTTTACTTGCATCAGGCATCTTCTTCCAGTTTTGCATCAAATGTGTTAGTAATCGTACTCCAACTCCGGAAGCGCCTTTTCTTATGTACGGAGTATCCTTTTCAACAAGGAAAGTTCCCGCAATGTCAAGATGTACCCACGGAAAGTCTTCTACAAACTCGCCTAAGAAACACGCGGCAGTAATAGTACCCGCATATTTGCCGCCGGTATTCTTAATGTCGGCTATAGTGCTTTTTATCAATCCATAATATTCTTCCCATAGTGGTAATTCCCATACTCTTTCATGGCAGTTTTCGCCGGTTTGTTTTATCCGGTCTTTAAGCTCTTCATTATTGCCGAGCATACCGGATGCAAAAGTACCAAGTGCTGCAACGCATGCACCTGTTAATGTGGCAATGTCTATTACGGCGTCTGGTTTATACCTTTTTGCATAACTGATAGCATCGGCCAGTATCAGGCGTCCTTCAGCATCAGTGTTTAAAACCTCCACGGTTTTTCCTGACATGCACTTGATAATGTCTCCTGGTTTCAGGGCATTGTTCCCAGGCATATTTTCTGTACATGGTACCAACCCTACAATGTGAGAGGATGGCTTCAGATTGGAAATGGCTTTAAAAGCACCCAGGACGGCAGCGGCACCAGACATATCTGCCTTCATCATATCCATACCAGCTCCCGGTTTTAAGGATATTCCTCCGGAATCAAAAGTCACGCCTTTGCCGATAAGAACTATTGTATCATTAGATTTCTTCTTAGTATTATATTCAAGGATGATAAATTTAGGTGGTTCTGAACTTCCTCTAGACACATTTAATATGCCGTTCATACCCAGTTTCTTCATTTCCGGACTGGACAATGTTTTACACTTAACTCCGGGTTTCTTTGCAATCTCTTTTGCTTTATTTGCAAGGAATGTCGGCGTAGCGTCGCTTCCAGCCATATTCACAATATCACGTGTGAAGCAGACGGCTTCAGCTACAATTTCTGCTTTCCTTACTACAGATTTAATGCCGTTCAGGACATCGTTTTTCTGAACAACCAGAGAGTAATTCGTAATAGCAGGTTTGTCTTCTTTCTTTAGCGTCTTGTACATTGTGAAATTATAGAGTGATAATAAGATACCCTCTGCAACTGAATGGGCGACGTCTTCCAGTGAAATTCCTTTTACTTCCATTCTATATAGTAATATTGAAGGATTCTTAAATTTCTTTCTCTGTATCACTCTGGTGGCGGTACCTGCCGCTTGTCGAACTTTATCTAATGAAAAATCAGCAGATTTTCCTAATCCTACCAACAGAACTCTTTTTGGTGTGATCTTTTTATCCGTCGGGATTATTGTCGTTTCATTTAGTTTTCCGGTAAAATCCCCGTTTTTCAGTAAGCTTGATATGGCTCCTTCTGATGCTTTATTAAGGGCATTTAACTCGGAAGGTATTTTCTTTGTATTTTCAAAGAGGCTTATTATGATTACGTCTGTCGATACCTTTTCTGCAGCACCAAATGTTGCTGATAACTTCATCTGAAGACCTCCATAAAAGAAGAGAAAACAAGTATATTTTTATAGTTCCAGAGCGATATATTATACTAATGATAAGGACATAACAAGAGAACCTTTTTCTTTTGACAATCAAAGTTCTTTACATTAAACTTGATGGATTACAAATATTTTTAAAAATCAGTAGTGGGGAATGTGATGAAAACAAGGCTTTTTATAACACTAATTTCTATTAGTTTTTTAGGTTTATTAATAAATGGTTGTGGTGATAATGCACCAAATCCACATGGTGGTATCAGTGGCGCCAGCAAAGGTGGCGGTGATATGAACTATGAGCAGCAGGCATTGAAAATGGAGCAGCAGGATCTTGCCAAGCTGAAAATGGGAATGAATTCATATGCAGATGACGTTACTCAGTCAGATAGTAGTCCCAGTAAAGACCCTAATGAGGTAATAGCGACAGTGAATGGCGAAGATATCCTCCGTCTGGAACTTGACAGGATACTCGATAAAGCCAAAAGAAGAATGGGTAAAGCCAATTTGCACCTAGTTGAAGAGAAAATTATAAATGACTTGATTACACAGGCCGTGCTCAAGCAGTTTATTAAAAAGGAAAATCTTCAAATCGATCCAAGCCGTATTGAAAGTGAGATAGAGACATTCAAGGAGAATATAAAGAAGAACCCTCAGACTAAGGACAAAAGCCTTGAAACGCTTTTGGAAGAGCAGGGGGGAAGCCTCGCAGAGTTGAGAGTCGCACTGGATATCTCATTTGCAATAGACGACTACATGGAAAAGACAATATCAGGGGAAGAGGTAGAAAAGTATTTTGCAGAAAACGTAAGCACCTTTAACGGAGAAACTGTTACTGCAAGTCATATCCTCATAGATACAAAAGATATAAAAGACGAAGCGAAATTAAAAGAGGCAAAAGAGAAGGTTGATAAAATAAAAAAAGAGCTTGATGGTGGCGCCGACTTTGTACAGCTTGCAAAGGCGTACTCAGATTGTCCTTCCGCGAAGACTGGCGGTGATCTGGGTCCTATCAAGAGAGGAGAAATGGTAAAAGAATTTACCGATGTAGCATACGCTACAGAGCTGAATGGTATAAGTGATCCTGTGAAAACTCAGTTTGGTTATCACATTATAAAAATTACAGATAAAAGTGGGGGTGAAGAAGTCGATTTTGAAGAAATTAAGGAGAAGGTCAAGGTTGCACTTCATAATGTGAAGACGTTAAACCTGATACAGGATTTACTCAAAAATTCAGATGTTAAGGTTTTGTATACGCCAACTCCGTACTATGCAGCAACTTCGTCCGGTGGCGGTGGCCATGGCGGCATGGGCAGTGTGCCAGGTGGACATGGAGCGGTGTATGGTGATCATGGCAATCTGCAAACACAGGCTTCTCCTCATGGCGGTGCTTCACCACACGGTGGCAGTATGCAGCCTGACCAGGGCAATCCTTCTCCTCACGCTGGAATGCCAATCCCGGATGGTACGTCGCCTCATGGCGGTGGTGATATGGGTGGTTCTTCATCACACGGTGGTGGTTCAAATCCACACGGGCAAATGAGTTCAGTAGAAGGTGGGTCAGTAGAGCAGAAATTCACTCTTACAAATGATTAATAGAACTCCTTCTGTCCGGATTTTGTTATTCCTTTTCGACGCGGCCTTATAGTTACAAGGCTGGCGTTCGGCCAACAAACCTCGTTAGATAAAAACCAGTTATTGTCGGTTCAATCTTGTAGATTGAACCGACACGTTTAGATTCAGGCTGCAAGCCTGAACCAGCTTAATAGTACCGCGTATTATAATTATTAATTTTAATAAATCCCTCTTTTGCCCTCTCTTTTTAAAGAGAAAAGATGGAATTATAAACGGAGTCAGCGTCTGAAATGGATCCACAGTTAGCTATAAAAATATCAGTTATTTTATACTGGAGTGCACTATTAATTTATACCTCTTACTGGATAGTCGGTTTCATGGGCAGAGGGATAAGATTTTATGTGCTTCTGGGTGGGGTTGTTCTGCACACGGCATCAATTACCTTCAGGGGCATTGCGATAGAATACTTTCCGCTGACAAACAAGTTTGAATCCTTCACCGGATTTGCGCTTGCCTGTTTTAGTGTGCTCCTGTTTTATTCCAGGGTAGAGAGTTACGTATACAGGATTTCAACTTTTTTTGTGGGATATTGTTTTTATGTTGTGGCTTCTGTCTGCTTCTCTTCCTATTTAATGAAGGTGTCATACGCCCCTCCTCTGATGTTGACGATCTGGTATATTCTTCATGTTCCCATATCTTTCTACTGCTACGCTTTGTGGACAAGTTCATTTGCCGCAGCAATGGCGAGGTATTTTTCCGGAGGAGAAGATAAAAGGCGATTTGAGAATATAATAGATGCCGGTTTTCAATACGGATTTATAGCCTTCTCAATATCTATGATCTTTGGTGGCCTGTGGGGATATGTGGCCTGGGGCTCTTATTTCCTGTGGGATGCAAAGCTGCTGTGGTCTGTGATTATCTGGTTCTTTTATGCTACATGCATCCATATTGATTACTGGCCGGCGGCCAGAAAGTACAAAACGCCACTGGCTATAGTTGGATTTGTTATACTGCTGACAACGTATGTCGGTACGAGTTTCCTCATTCGAAGTTCGCACAGCTTTTAGTTTTTTTTGC
>CAXMPV010000048.1:0-10366 GCA_964195175.1 uncultured Thermodesulfobacteriota bacterium
CTATGAACGCGCGTTGTAAATTCCAGGATGACCTTCTAATGTGCCTGAATAGATTCTAAAGAAACTGAGTTTGCCAACAAAGGGGTCTGTAATCGACTTGAACACCTGCGCGCTGAAAGGAGCACTTTTTGAGACCTCCACATCTATCTCCTCTTCAGACACCTTATCTTCCTTCACACTCGTGCACTTACATGCCAGGCCTTTTTCCGGAGAAGGTGTAAATTTCGCAATCACATCTACAACACTCTCAATACCCAACCCATTCTTGTTATCGCAGCATAAAACAGGCACTATGCTACCCGCAGCGATTGCGGTGTTAAAACACCCCTGAAGCGTTTCATCAGATATTTCCTGCCCCTCAAGATATTTTTCCAATTGAGTATCACAAACAGAAACGATACCTTCAACCAGCTTCTCACGACTGCCATCAACATCACCAATCACCTCACCCGGCACTTCATCCGGCAGATTAAAGACATCTACCACTCCTTTAAACCCTGAACCATGACCAACAGGCAACATCAAAGGGAGGCATTCTTCACCAAATGTATTTTGAATAGAATCAAGAAGTGCAGGATAGTCAATATTCTCACCATCCATTTTTGTGATTACGATCACACGGGCCAACCCTGCTTCACTTGCAATATCCCACATCTTTTGAGTATTGACCTGTATCCCGCTTGTAGCAGCAATCACTACTACTGCAGTTTCCACTGCATTCAAAGCGCCTATTGCACCGCTTATAAAGTCGGGATATCCGGGAGTGTCAATTACATTAATCTCTTTATCCAGCCAATTGCAATGCAATACTGAAGAATCAATGGTGGTCTTCCTCTCTTTCTCTTCAGGATCAAAGTCTGAAACGGAAGTACCTTCATCAACACAACCTAAGCGTTTTGTAGCTCCAACCTTAAACAGTATACCTTCTACCAGCGAAGTCTTTCCTGACGCACCATGTCCAACAAATGCCACGTTTCTAATATCTTTCGTTTCATATTGTCCCATCGTTGCCTCCGTAGAGAGTCCACTATTATCAATTCTTTTAGATCATAATTCACCAAAATTCTTAAGAATCATCAAGCCATACTGCTGGCTTTTCTCAGGATGAAATTGCATTGCAAAGATATTATCCATTGAAATCATTGAAACAAATGGCACACCATACTCCGTTTCGGCTGCAACAACTTCATCTCTATCTGGAACTACAAAATAAGAGTGTACAAAATACATATACGGATCAGATGGCAAGCCTTTTAAGATCGGTACGTCCTTCTTCTCTCGTATTGTATTCCAACCCATATGGGGTATTTTCAACTTCTGTCCGTTTACCACTGACAACGCATCAAGTGCTTCTGCCGTTTCTCTCTGCTCGCCTGTACTATCCATATTCAGCATGTCAGCATCAAACCTGACCACCTCACCAGAAACGATATCAAGGCCTTCATGTACTCCATCCTCATAACTTCTCGTAAAGAGCAGGTGAAGGCCGAGGCAAATCCCCAGAAAAAGCTTGTTTTGTTTTATATGGTTTTTAATTGGTTCAATTAAGGACCTCTCCCGCAAACCATCTATAGCATCCTTAAAGGCGCCAACACCCGGCAGCACAATCTTGTCAGCATTTTCTATAATTCCAGGTTTATCAGTTACAACAGTATCAAAGCCCACTTTTTCAAATGCCTTCTCTACACTCCTCAAGTTACCCATTCCATAGTCAATAATTGCTATCATCAGTCTGTCAGAACAACAATCTCCACTCTTCGATTTTTCTTCTTATCTTTCTTGTTTTTGTTGCTTGCAACAGGTTGAAACTCTCCGAACCCGGCAAGATATAACTTAGTAGGATCCAGATGGCAATTGTCTATAAGATAATGAAGCACAGTTGCAGACCTCACAGCGGAAAGTTCCCAATTGGACCTATAAAGCTGTTTTGTTCGTTTAATTGGATCACTATCAGTATGCCCCTCAACCCGGATAGTCTCATTTGGGAAATCTTTTTCGAGAATACGACACACTTTAGAAAGGCTACTTTTTGCCGACTTCCTAAGCTTCGTCTGTCCTGAGTTAAATAACACTGACGAAGGGAGGACAACTGAAATATGGCCTTCCTTGATCTTGACGCTTACGCCGGTTCCTCTCAGTCTATTTTCAATACTGCGCTGTGCATTCTCTAATCTGTTTCTCTCTTCAATTAATCTTGTATTTTCTCCCTCGCTAGTAGCATATTTAGAATCCAAACCTTCATTTTCTCTTTGCAACTCTTCTATTCTCTGGGTCATCAATACTTTTTCTTCCCGGAGACCAGTCAACTCTGCGCATCCTACAGAAAGAATTATCAGTGACAAAAAGAAACATTTTACAAATCCTGACTTAAAACCCATAAATACCTCCATTCTCTAAAATTAAATTCACAAGAGTTTATAAATTTTTATACATCTATGTCTATTTACTTCTAACTTATTACACTTAACTTTTAAAGGCAAAATATTAAAAAAGATATAAGAACAATGTTAAATAAACATCTAAATAATTGTCAATAATCCCAACAGTAACATCTTGGAACAACAGGCATATAAAGGCGGCCAATGACAAAAACGGCCCGTAAGGAATCATCTTACCTCTCTTTGAAATAAGTCTGGGAATGCCAAACAATAATCCAAAAAAAGGGGCCAGGAAAAAAGTTGCAACAGCTAGTTTCCATCCTATAAAGCCACCTATTACACCCATAAGCTTTACATCACCGAAGCCCATCGCGTCTTTTCTCAATACAAGCTTACCAATAACGCCACATAGAAAAATCATGCCTCCAGCAACAAAAATCCCTATAATTGATACCTGCAGGGAAGCCAACCACTGATTAGCACTATTATCAAAATATCCTTGAGCGTTATTTAAATTACGACTCCCTACACACAAAAGGCTCGCTATTGGGGCCAAAATTAACCCGGTATACGTAATTTCATTAGGTATGATATAAAGCTTTAAATCTACGATAGAACCAACAATAAGAAGACAGCAAAAAATCAAATAAAAGATATAAACGCTAATCAAATCACCCTTTGCCAATATAACGCTATGGAATAGGGACAGAAAAACGATACCTGTAATTATCTCTGTTATTGGATATAACGCTGAAATCTTATGTTGACAATGTCTGCATTTTCCTTTGAGAAAAAGGTAGCTTAAAACCGGAATATTATCATACCATACTACACGTTTACTACAATTAACGCATTTAGAAGGCGGCCATAATAATGAGATCCCTTCGGGAATTCTATAAATACAAACATTTAAAAAACTCCCGATAGCGAGTCCCAGACCGAAAACCCATAGCTGAATTAAAACTTCCTGTAATCTTAAGTATTCCACGTTCTTGATTGTAAGTGTTATGTTAATAAACTGTTATCTCTTTTTCAAGTAGAAATATCTTTTAACTCAAGCTCTATCTCTTCTTTATAAGTCATATTGTTGCTGTACATACCATTTGCCTCTTTCCGGTATGGCGGCCTGAGCACATAGACGATAGAACAATTTCCATCGTTTTGTTTAAGATCTTCTATTTTATCCCCCATACCAAACCCGACAGTTTTGAATGAAACATCTCCCTGCCGCACATAGAAACCCAGGTGCTTGCCATTCACTCCAAAACGGCGTACCTGACCAACAGCCTTTACATTTCTGGTCGCAAATACAGGAACCGGATTACCTTCTCCATGAGGGAACAGACATTTCATCTCTTTGAAAAAAGTGCTTGAAATTGACGACAACTTGACTTCAAGGTCTATATTCAGAGTAGGAGTCAAATCCTCCCCATCCATCAATTCTATTGAAACGGTATTAAAAATTTCCTTAAACTCAGAAATATCCTTTCTCAATATACTCAATCCGGCAGCTTGTGCATGCCCCCCAAAAGAAATCAGGATATTTCTGTCCGTAAAATACTCCTGACATTTTGTTAGAGCGTTATATAAATTAAAATCAGGGACCGACCGCGCGGAACCATTCCCTACCTCGCCATCAGTCGCAATTATAATGACCGGCCTGTAAAATTCCGATGCAAGCCTTGATGCGACAATACCAACAACCCCCTGGTGCCAGCTGTCATCAGATATTATAATTGCCATCTCAGAATCGATATCCACCTCGTCTAAAATCTTATTCCTTGCCGATTTCAATATATCGCTCTGTATCTTTTGTCTTCTCTTGTTTTCACTCTCCAGATATTCAGCTATCTCCTTCGCTTTATCCTCACACTTTGAAGTCAATAGCTCTACACCCTTCTTCGCATCCCCCACTCTACCGGCAGCATTGATTCTTGGCCCCAAATTAAATCCTACATGAGACGAAAGAATTGTTTTGTCTTTAAGCCCTGCAATTTCTTTCAATGCATTAATTCCTTGATTCTTAGAATTCTGTAGAGAACTAAGACCGTACTTTGCCAATATCCTGTTTTCCCGTTTCAAAGGAACCACATCAGCAATTGTACCTAAAGCTGTTAGCCCTATCGCATCCATAAGAAAATCTTTAAACTCACCTGCAACCTTCCTATTCGGAGGCCTCCCTGTCGATTCAGCCTCTTTCTGTCCTGTCAGGCCATCCTGACGGGCAGAAGCAATCTGTCCCAACGCCCACGCAAGCATAAAAGCGACTCCAACACCGGCAAGTTCCCTGAATGGATAATTCGAGGTTGACAGCTTAGGGTTAATCAGTCCAAAAGCATCGACACAGCCACAAGTCACCGAGTTCGGTGGCGTAGTCTCTTCACCACTATCTAATGCATTGTCCCCGGGTTCATGATGATCAGTAATTATGAGGTCAATACCTTTTTCTCTGGCAGATTTAGCTTCCTCAAAAGAGCTTACACCGCAATCAACCGTTATGATAACCTTTGTGCCCCCTTCACTCAGCGTCTCTATCGCTCCAACGTTTAAACCATAACCCTCCTCCAGACGATTCGGTATGTAATAATCGATTGTAGATTTCTGGTTCCAATATAATCTGGAAAGAGTCTCAAGGCACTGAACCATCAATGCTGTAGAAGAGATACCATCAACATCATAATCACCATAAACCGTAATTTTCTCGCCTTTGCTTAACGCGTCAATAATTCTTTCACTCGCTTTTTCGATATCTGGCAGCAACATCGGATCGCTAAGCAGAGACAGGGTTGAATCTAAAAATATTTTGGCAGAACCCACATCTGTGAGACCTCTATTAATCAACAACTGTGATAATAACGGAGAAATACAAAGTGCATCAGAAATCTCTGTTTGAAGATCTACATTTATAGGGGGGATTACCCATTTCTTTTGGGACAATTCTTGGATGGCCATTCAGTTTATAAAAAGTTAACCCGTCCGAACAGCTTGGCCGGGCGGGAAGCGAACTAAAGAAGTAACTAAAGTGTGAAGCAAGCTAAAGTGCATAACTTTAGGCACTTTAAACTTGGCGGCGGCTTTGCCGCACTATGTATTAAACAACATGTTCTGTATCTTTTCAATAAGCACTTGATTGGAATAATTTGTACTCAGACGAGGGTTGACGGTATAAAATGGCACATCAAAACCAAAAGCAACCATTTTTTCTTTGCAAGCCTCAATCTCTTTAGCTGTATCTCTTTTGTGCAGGTTAATAACAATGAAGTCTATTTTATTAAGCAAGAGTTTAGCAGATCTCTTTATCTTATCAACCAGAGGAGATACAACTAAAATCGCCACATCCGCGCTTTTAACACGAAGAAAACTATTGCCTTCTATTATCAGATTATGATCTTTGCCAAAACAGTCCAGCGCAGCCCCAATGCCAGCCGCTTCAACACTTGGATCAGACTGCAGCCAGACAACTTTACTGGCTCCTGCTCTTGACAATTGATCAGTATCTTTTCCTTTTTCCCTTAGAACAGTATCATCTGTTATAACCTCAAAAGGTTCATATCCGGCATCACACGCATCACAGTCCGTGTGTCTGGGACAGGAACCTTCGTGCCTTATGGTAATTTTCAAAGCACTCCATAAGTTTTTAGAAGGGTGTAAGTCTGGTGAGTGTTCTGGCGCATCATAAAAAGTACCGCCTGCATGCTGTAATACACGTTCATGCAGGACTATCTCTTTATTCGTTTTATTATGTAATTGCGTAAGTCCAGACAAACTACTTAAGAGAAACGACGCTACAGCAGTCTTTCCTACTCCACTTGACGTACCTGCAACCACAATTTTCTTCATTTTATTAGGGCTTCATATTCGTTCATGAAATACCTGATTGTAGACAACACGGGATTTGGAGCCGTTTGTCCGAGCCCGCATAAAGATGCAGACTGTGTAACATTTGCCATCTCTTTTAAATCTTCTATATCGCTTCGGCAACCTTCTCCTTTGGTTATCCTTGTCAATATATCCAACATCTTTCTTGTACCAACTCGACAAGGCACACATTTACCGCAAGACTCTTCCTGAACAAACTCCATAAAGTATCTTGAAATATCAACCATAGAGGTATCATTGTCCATAACAATCAGACCACCAGACCCCATGATAGCACCAACTGCCTTTACAGATTCATAATCTATTGGCAAATCCAGGTGTTCTTCAGGCACACAACCTCCAGAAGGGCCTCCCATCTGCGCCGCCTTAAAGCCATGACGACCTGGCACACCACCTCCTATATCAAAAATGATCTCCCTCAAGGTTGTCCCCATTGGAACTTCCACCAAACCTGTATTCTTCACATTGCCTGCCAGTGCAAATATCTTTGTTCCAGAGCCGTTCTTTGTTCCAAGCTGCTTATACCAATCGGCACCTTCTGCGATTATCACCGGTATATTAGCTAATGTCTCTACATTATTAATGTTAGTTGGTTGATTCCACAATCCTGAATTTGCAGGAAAAGGAGGTCGAGGACGCGGCATTCCTCTCTTACCTTCAATAGAAGCAATAAGTGCCGTCTCTTCACCACAGACAAAAGCGCCGGCACCCATCTTTATCTCCAGATCAAAATTGAATCCAGAGCCGAGAATATTATTGCCCAACAAATTCAGTTTTTTGGCCTGTGCAATCGCATTCCTGAGATGATTGACTGCAATTGGATACTCAGCACGTACATAAACAAAGCCTTTTTCAGAACCGATTGCACGCGCGGCGATCAGCATCCCCTCAATTACAGCATGAGGATCACCTTCCAGGATAGCTCTATCCATAAACGCCCCGGGATCACCCTCATCAGCATTACATATTAAATATTTAATATCGCCTTTTGCTTTTCTACAAAAACCCCACTTAAGCCCTGTGGGGAAGCCAGCACCTCCACGACCTCTTATGCCGGAGCTAGTAATCTCGCTGATTATCCGTTCCGGATCAAATTCAAAAAGCGCCTTTGCAAACGCATCATATCCTTTTCTTCCTATATATTGTTCAATACTGTTCGGATCAATTATTCCACAATTTCTCAGAACAATTTTATTCTGTCTGCTATAAAATGGTATGTCCTTCAGATAAGGTATTTTTTTACCGGCCTCTGCATAACAGAGCTTCTTGATTACCTCTCCTTTTAGAATTGTGCTGGAAATAACATCCGGCACAATATCTACGGTAACCCTGCCGTAAAAAATACTAGGAGCATCAGGAGGATCTATCGTCATAACCGGAGCCCTAGCGCAGAGCCCCTGACATCCGGTCTCTACAACCTCAATCTTGTCCTGCAATTTCTGTTTCTTAACCTGCTTACTGAACTCTTCATAAACTTCCTGAGCGCCCAGAGCCCGACATCCGGTCATGCAGATAGATACTTTGACCTTATCCTTCTTAAGCTTTTTATTACCTGACTTTCTCATGGCAAGAAGGTCGTCATACGATTTTAACCTATTTAGCATCTTCTATTCCTAAGTATTAGTTTGAATATTCTTTCACAATATCCGTCACTGTATCTGTTGTCAACTTACCAAAATATCTATCATCTACCATCATTACCGGTGCAAGAAAGCACGTTCCAATACAAGCAACTGTTTCCAAAGTAAACTTATAATCTGCAGTAGTCTCCCCTTCAACAACGTTTAAATGTTCCTTTACTTTCTCTTTGATTTCATCCACACCTCTTACATGACAGGCGGTACCGTTACAAATTTTGATCGCGTGCTTACCACGTGGTGTAAGGGTAAATTGTGAATAAAACGTGACAACTCCAAAGATTCTTGTTAGTGGTACATCCGTTAACTTTGAGATCTCCTTCATTACAGTTTTCGGTAAGTATCCATATACATCCTGCGTTTCCTGCAAAATTGCTATCAAGTTAGGTTCATAGTCACGGCCATATTCCGAAACAATCTTTGCCACAGGCTTTAGATCTATGGTTTTATCTTTCACAACTTCTCCTTAATATCATGAACTAAATGTCCTGCTGATATAATTTACGGCATTTCTAAATATGGCGATCCCGTCACCTTCTGCTTTTAACCCTTCCCTGGTCCATCTTGGATGCTGAGTCGGGTCAATATGACGTTCAGGATGCGGCATCATACCAAGAACCCTGCCCGTCGAATCGCATACTCCCGCAATACTCCCCGAAGAACCGTTTGGATTCCACGGGTAATCAGACATATTACCATCTTTATCGACATATTTAAATACTATTTGCCCTGCTTTATCAAGTTTCTCTATATCCTCCGGATCCTCTGCAACAAATTTCCCTTCAGCATGAGCTATCGGGACATACATGAAACTATCATTATCAACAAAAACGGATTTACTTGAAGCTGATTTCAAATAAACCCATCTATCTTCAAATTTATTTGAGTCATTGTAAGTCAAAGTAAATCGCTGTTTATTACCGGTTGAAGATGCCTGAGACCCCTTCACCTCCGGCAATAGTCCCATTTTCATTAAAACCTGAAAGCCATTACAGATACCAATTATCAGTTTACCATCGTCAATGAATCTCGTGAGTTCATCCAATATCTGCTGTCTTAGCTGATTTGCCAAGACCTTTCCTGCGGCAATGTCATCCCCATAAGTAAATCCTCCGGGCAAAACAAAGATATGATATGGGCTCAACAGGCCTTTTTCCCTGACCAATTGATTGACATGCATTAGATCCACATCAGCACCAGCTTTTTCAAGTGCATACTGTGTTTCGTAAGCGCAATTAGTTCCGGCCGTACGAAGTATTACGGCCTTTGGCTTATTATTTTTTTCCACTGCCATAGTTATAATTTCGAATTACAAAGTAAGGGTTGCCTGCCACGCCTCTTTAAGATCAGCGATTTTCTCCGAAACCACCTTTTCGCCGCTCAGAGACAGGACGGTAAACATATTATCGTCTACCACTTTTCCTATACAACCATAAGAAGCGCCTTCAATTGCCGTCTCAAATTCGCTCTGTTTCTGCTGTTCAACCTCAACAACAAATCGCGTGTTGGATTCTGCAAACAGAATAACATCGTCCCTGACAATTCCTTCTTCGACAGGCACTTGTGACAAATCGAGTTCCATTCCGTATCCGCCTGCAAAACTCATTTCAGCTGCCGTAACAGCAATTCCACCCTCCGAACAGTCGTGACATGATCTGACCAATCCTTTTTCAGTTGCGTTTGCAAGTAAATCCATCGTTCTCTTTGCAGTCTCTGTGTCTACCTTTGGAACTGAATTGCCTACAAAACCGTGAGTATAATAGTAGTGTGAACCGCCGAGTTCATTTTTAGTCATACCTATAATATAGATCAGATTACCTGGTGATTTTACATCCATTGAGATTGCCTTGCTTACATCCGGCATCACACAGATAGCGGAGATCAGTAGAGTTGGAGGTATTGCAATAGTTTTATCTTCGGCCTTGAACTCATTATTCAAGCTATCCTTGCCGGATATAAATGGAGTTCCGTAATATAATGCGATGTCATAACACGCTCTTGACGCTCGTACAAGACCTCCCAGACATTCAGGTTTACCGGTATTGCCCCAGCTGAAATTGTCTAAAAGAGCAACCTCTTCCAGGCTACCACCCACGGATACCACTTGTCGTAAGGCCTCGTCAATTGCCGAAGAGGCCATATGATAAGGATCTATGTCGCCATATTTAGGATTCATACCGTTCGATACTATTACTCCTTTGTCAGATCCCAAAACCGGACGGACTATGCACGCATCACCGGGACCATCGTTATCCACTCCAACCAGCGGTTTCAATACACTTCCGCCCTGTACCTCATGATCATATTGCCGGATTACCCACTCTTTGCTGCAGACATTCCATGAAGAGAGTATTCTTTTCAGATCTTCACCATAATCCTTCTTCTCTTTTATATCCGGTTCTTTATGAGACGGCAGATGCCACGTTGCCTTTCGTGTAGTCCTGGGCACTCCATCATGCAAAAATGTCATTT
>CAXMPV010000049.1:0-10245 GCA_964195175.1 uncultured Thermodesulfobacteriota bacterium
CTAGAAAAGTGTAGAGAAACGGCAGGGGGAGTAGAGCCATCCATTGGCCTACGACTTCATCGACGACAATGAACCCGGGATCTTTAATCTGTGCACTCACCTCAATTTTATCTGAGACCCATATTCCTATGAAGAACAGAGCAACTATCCCGAAGATCAGGGCATATGGGCAAGTATATATAGAAAACAGATATACAAAAGGAATAGCGGCAAGACTTCCCCATGTTCCGGGTGCTTTTGGTAAAAGACCTGAGCCAAACCACGTTGCAATAATCCAGGAAATTTTGAGTTTCAATTTATTCATGTTATGTATACATTGATTAGACAGAATAAAATATTGAAAACAGAACACTACAGGATTTCTATTATTTTTTCAAGATCTACCTGAAACATTCTCTCCGTGCTTTTAATGTACAAGTCAAAGTATGTATCAGCATGATTGAAATTTGCTACCAGTTATCACTAATATTTTGATATCATACATTATTTGATATATTAATACCGATAAGATGAAAAAGCACTCTAACATACCGATATTTATCCCGGAGTTGGCTTGTCCACATCAATGTGTTTTCTGTGACCAGGAAAAAATAAGTGGAACCCACTCAATACCTCAACCGGAAGATATTAATGATATTGTAGAACAATATCTTGAAACAATACCTGAAAACAGAACGATTAATATCGCTTTTTTTGGTGGAAGTTTTACCGGACTGTCTGTTGACCTACAGGAACAATATCTGAAAAAAGCGTCCAGTTATGTTAAGGACGGGAGAGTATCCGGTATCAGGTTGTCTACAAGGCCGGATTACATTAATGAACCGGTTCTTGAACTGCTGAAGGAATATAGAGTAACGACTATTGAGTTGGGAGCACAATCTACCAGCCAGGAAGTATTAGATGAATCCGGACGAGGACATACCGTCGATGATATCAGAGTTGCGTCTAATCTTATTTGTAAATACGGCTTCGAGCTGGGACTTCAAATGATGATCGGCTTACCGGGAGATAGCTATGAGAGATCCATTCAAACGGCCAATGACATCGTGTTGTTGGGGGCCGATAACACACGGATTTACCCCGCCATTGTTGTAAAACATACAGCCCTTGAAAAACTGTATCACGAAGGGAAATACACACCATTAACACTTGAACAAGCAGTGGAATGGACAAAGGACATTGTTCATATTTTTGAGAAGAATAACGTTTCAATCCTGAGAATGGGATTGCATCCGTCCGACGAACTGGTTATTGGGAAATCATTGATTGCCGGACCATTTCACGCCTCTTTTAAAGAGATGGTGATGACTCAAATATGGAAAGAGCTGATTGACACAGAACTGCAAAGTCTTAACTCAGGTTTCTCAAATAAGATTAAAATCACAGTCTCCGATAGGCAGATACATTACGCAATAGGGTACCGACAGACCAATAGAGAACAATTAGTATCACGAGGTTACAATGTTCGTTTTGAACGAAATCCATCATTTTCTCAATACCAGCTAAATATCGGATAAATGTTAGCAATAATTGACTCAAGATCTTCTAAAAAGGTTATCAATAATTTAAAAGAATATGTTACGGATGTTTACACGTTCCATACAGACGGGATAACCGGCAATTCAATCTCTGGGCATCCGGACATCTTTATATATCAGGATAAGGATCATCTCATAATTTCCCCAAACTCTCCTGTTGATCTCTTTAATTTTTTAGATAACCATAATATTACCTACCTCAAAGGAGAGAGAGAAGTCGGGCATGAACTTGATAACAGCGTTCAATACAACTGCCTGAGTACATCTCAATTTCTTTTTCACAAGTCAGGATATACCGACTCTACAATTTTGGAAATAAACAAACCCAAAAAGTTTGTCCAATTACCTCAGGCATATACCAGATGCAGCCTGGTTCATCTATGTAAAGAGAGCTACCTGACATCCGACAGGGGGGTAGAGAAAGTGCTGTTAAAAAAAGGACTATCCTGTTTCTATTTTAACCCTGAAGAGATTACTATATATGACCACAAACACGGCTTTATTGGAGGAGCTGTCGGTATATTGGGTAATAAAATATTCTTTAATGGAAACGTAGAATTACATGCAGACGGACAGAGATTGAAAGAGCACTTGTTAAATCTTGACTTTGAAATAGTAAACCTATCCGATAAGCAATTATATGATGGCGGTTGCATATTCTTTGTTTGATCAACCAGAAGAAGGCCAGTCAATATTCTTAAATATTCAATAATTTTATTGCAACATCCTATAATATATGTAATCATTGTTGTTTAGATATTAATATTTATTAATCTGTTAGAAATAAAAAAGGAGGTGCCTTATGTATACATCTAAAGATTTTCCAAAAGTCCCGTTGTGCCTGAAACCTCATATTACAGAAGACGTAGAGAAGTACATTCACAGACAAGTAAGGAAGACTGGTGTGGACAAAGCGTTCTCTGCAGAGAGGCAGCATCCAATTGCAATGGCTGATTTACCATCAACGAAATATAGTGTTACCTTCGCAGGAATATCACCAAATTCACACGGAAGAAATCACCGGCACACTTACCATGCCATCTCTATTATTACCAAAGGGAAAGGGTACGTTCTAATTGAGGGGAATAAATTGGAATATGAGGAAGGTGACATCTTCGAAGTCCCTGTCTGGGCATGGCACCAGCTTAACAATCCGTATGATGAGCCGGTTGAATATGTCACGTTTGAGAATGCTCCTGAGTTACTGAACACAGGCACTGCTCTCCGCGAGGAAGAGAAAATTTAAAATTACTGTTAATTTGAATTTTGTATTTCTCTCTTTAGTTCTTGATTATTAGTAGACCTGTGGAATAATATACTGAACTCATATTAATTGCTTTCTAGCCTTCTAAAGAACAGAGGAGATGTCAAGATTATGAACAGGAAAATATTTAGTATTGTAATAATATGTTTTTTCAGTCTTTTGCTGATTTCAGGTTTTGCGATTGCCGACAAGCCGGAATTGGTTGGAAAAAAACAAGCCGAACGGGCACTTAAACACGAAGCAAAAAAGCCTGACAGAGAAGCAGACAGAGAATTAAACAAGACAGAGCGAGCAGCAAAAAAAGCTGAACGGGAAATTGATCGTGAAACAGAAAAGCTGAAAAGAGGATCTGAGAAGGAATTACGTAAGGCTGAACGCAAAGCGAAGAAGGCAGCAAAAAAAGCAGAGAAGAAGTTGCGCAAAGCTGAAAAGTCCGCAAAGAAAAAGAAGAAAAAGCATGGCAGTGATGATGACAGCTAAAGCGATGACGACAGTAAGAGCAACGATGATGGCAAAAGCAAATAGATTGCCTTTAACATAGACAACCGAGTGCCACCAATTAAACGGTGGCACTCGTTTTATAATTTTTTCCTACCACCTTTTCCACCACAAACGTATCTTATTATTTATCCCTATGTACCTGGGTATATACACCGTATAAGAAAATATGCCGGACATTGACATAATTTTGGTACTCATTGTGGTCGTTGCCGCAATGTTCTTCTTTATTTCCGGAAAGCTCCGGATCGATTTGACAGCCTTGTGCGTTTTGGTTGCACTTATAGCGCTGGGACTGATCAATACAAATCAGGCACTCTACGGATTTGCCAGTTCTGCAACAGCAATTATTACGGCTATGTTTGTATTAAGTGCCGGGCTGGTACGGACCGGCCTTGTGGAATGGCTTGCACGCCATATAGACAGATTGGCAGGGAAAACCGAACCGCGGCTTATTATAGTTCTCTGCGTTACGATAGCCATTCTATCAGCATTTGTCATAAATACCGCTACGGTTGCCATATTCATTCCTGTTGCCATCATGCTTGCAAAATCCCGTAAACTATCTGCTTCCCGGGTGCTGATGCCACTCTCTTTCGCAAGCCAGTTCGGAGGTGTTTGTACGCTGATCGGTAGCTCTACCAATATCCTGATTAACACAATTGCAACAAACAGTGGGATGGAGTCTTTTAGTTTTTTTGAGTTCGGACCATTGGGACTTGTAATGACCGTTGCCGGTATAATTTACCTGACAACAGCACGCTGGCTTTTGCCAAAGCGTACGGGAGAAGAACAGAAGGTAGACCGATATCACCTTGCTGACTACCTGGCAGAATTGCAGGTTACAGAAAAATCCTCACTAATCGGAACAACCTGGGAAAAGAGCAAGGTAAAGAAAGATGAGAAGGTGGATCTTATCAAGTTTATACGAGATGACAAAGAGACTTCGAAACCGCCAAGGACCAAAATTAGAGATGGAGATATTCTCCTGCTCCACGGTAATGTGGATACACTTATTGCCATGCAAGTTAAGTATGGTCTTGAAATCCACGCAAAGACCAGAATGGATGACAAGAAAATCAGTTCAAGAGATATCAAATTAGTTGAAGTACTAATCCCTCCACGGTCAAGGTTGATTAGCCATACATTACAGAACTTTGGATTTTTCAGAAAGTATAAGAGTGTTGTCCTTGCTGTACAGCGCCGGGGCAAGATTATACGTGACCGTGTCGCTGAAGTCCATCTTCAGAACGGTGATACGCTACTTCTGCAAGCGGATAAAGGCGATATGCCGCGCCTGCTTAAAACCTCTGATCTGATTGTAACAAACGAGTTAACCGAACTGTATGTTCGTAAGGATAAAGTCATTATTGCTCTATTTCTGTTTCTTTCCGTAATAACTTTAACGGTGTTAAATATTATTCCGATCCTGGCTGCTGCCATGATAGGCGCTGTCGGTATGGTTGTCAGCCGATGCCTCACCATAGAAGAGGCATACGAAGCAATTGATTGGAAGATCATCTTTATGCTTGGAGGCATTCTGCCCTTAGGTCTTGCTATGGAGCAGAGCGGTACAGCTCTCTGGCTGGTAAACACGGTAATGGCTCCTTTTACCGATTGCGGACCAATTGTTGTTCTTGCACTATTGTACCTAATCACTGCAGTGCTGACAGAGCTTATGTCAAATAATGCCGCTGCCGTGATCATTGCACCTATCGGGTTATCCATTGCAGCGTCCATGGATGTTGACCCCAGACCTTTTCTGGTAGCAATCACATTTGCCGCATCCACAAGTTTTGCAACACCGATAGGGTATCAAACAAATACAATGATCCATGCTCCGGGCGGTTATCGCTTTATTGACTATACGCGTGTTGGCGGACCGCTGAACCTGATATTCTGGGTATTGGCGGTATTTCTCATACCAATTTTATGGCCTTTCTGAAGAAATAATTACACTTCAGTTGTAAGAATTGGAGTAAATATATTGTTGTCGGTAAATTTGACTTAATGTATATAGACCGTATAACTTCTCAGATTTAGCATTTTATTCTCTTCTGCTCAATTGAAGGATCTGGTATTGGGATAGCATCAAGGAGTTGTTGTGTGTATGGGTGTTCGGCATTTGAATAGATGTCGGCAGCCGGTTTGAGTTCGACAATCTCACCCATGTACATCACCGCCACCCTGTCCGCTATGTAGCGAACGACAGCAAGGTCATGTGAGACGAAGAGCATTGTAAGATTCATACGGGATCTTAGATCTTTTAATAGATTAAGTACATCTGCCTGGATTAGTACATCAAGGGCGCTGACAGGTTCATCACAGAGCAGGATTTCAGGTTCCAATGCCAGAGCACGTGCAATACTGATACGCTGACGCTGACCACCTGAAAACTCATGTGGATAGCGATTGATCCAGGCAGGATCTAATTGCACCAACTCCATCAACTCTCGAACCTTCTTGAATGCATCTGTCGATGACATCAGACCGTAATTAATCAAAGGTTCAGCTATAATACGCCCGGCTACGAATCGTGAATTAAGACTACCGTAGGGGTCCTGGAAAATCATCTGTAACTTTCTGCGAATCCCTCGAAGATCATTTTGGTTAGCCTGTAGAATATCCATGCTATCATATTGTATTGAACCTGATTCGGGCTTAACCAGACCTGCAATAGAACGTATCAGTGTAGACTTGCCTGAGCCGCTCTGTCCCACAAGCCCGAGCACCTCACCCTTGTATAACTCCAGGCTTACTCCGTTCACCGCCTTTGTTACCTCTCTCTTAGAAGAGAAAATACCCTTTCGTTTTTTAAACTCAACATGCAGATCTTTTATAGATATAATCGTTTCATTGCTTGATGATTTGTCTCTTATCGCTGTCTCTTCAGAGCTACTGCTTTGTTCATCCACTAACAATACATCAACTCTCTTATCGACACGTGGAACTGCAGAGAGAAGTTTCTTTGTGTATTCATGCTCAGGCTCAGCAAACAGCTTTTTTACCGGAGCAGACTCAACAACTTTGCCCTGATACATCACCACAACCCTGTCGCAAAGTCCGGCAACAACACTGAGATCGTGTGTGATGAAAACCAGTGACATTCCACGATTAACAAGTTCCTTTTTCATCAACCTGAGAACCTTTGCCTGGATAATAACATCAAGGGCGGTCGATGGCTCATCGGCTATCAGAATCTCAGGCTGTGCCGAAACGGCTGAAGCGATCATTACCCGCTGCTTCATACCGCCTGAAAGTTGATGCGGGTAGCTGTGGAAGATCTTTTCAGCGTCACCGATCTCAACCTCATCTAAAAGGTCAATTGCTTCTCTCTTTGCAAAATTAACAGACTTTGAAGTATGTCTCAGAATCGGCTCCATCACCTGCTTGCCGATTGTGAGGTAGGGGGTAAGACTGCTCATAGGGTTCTGGAAGATCATAGATATATCTTTACCGCGCATGTCCTGCCATTGGCATGTGGAGTTTTTTAGTATGTCCCGTCCGTTATACAGAATCTCACCCTCAATGTTCACACGATTTCTGTCGTGCAATCCCATTAATGCGTATGCAACAGTACTTTTACCGGAACCGCTTTCACCTACAATAGCCAGCGCTTCTCCCTCATAGAGATCAAGATCGATACCTGCAACAGCCTCAACCTCCTCAAGAAGACTTTTGTAAGTAACCTTAAGGTTCTTAATTTGAAGTATTTTATCCATAGTGTTTAGTAAGTTGTAAAGTGAGGAAACAGACACAGTTTGAACGGTTTAAGCCGTTTAAACTGCTTAAACCGTTCAAACTTTAGCTCGCTTCAATCACCAATCCTCAAAGCGGAAAAACTCTTTTAGACAGGATTAACATGATAAATACCGATCTAGTTCTTAACTCGCACCACGAAACCCGCAACTTCTTGCCTCTTGCTTCTTGTTTTCTTTGTGCCTTCAGTGTCTTTGTGGCAGATTTTTTAATTCTTGCCTCTCAATAATCAATCTACAATCATCAATCTTTATATTGCTCTTTTTGGATCGAAGCTATCACGAAGTCCGTCACCAAGGCAGTTCATTCCGAACAGTATAAATATCATTGTTAACGCAGGACAGAGAAGCAGCCACCAGTTTTCTCCTGCATCTCCCAGCATCCGTACTCCCTGTTCAACAAGACTACCGAGAGAGTCGGACGCATTTGTAATCCCAAGCCCGATATACGCAAGGAAACTCTCTTCAAGGATAATCAACGGTATAGTAAGTGTCGTATAAACTATTACCGGTCCTATTGTGTGCGGTATCAGATGGCTGAATATTATTCTTGTTGAAGTTGCACCTGACATCTTTGCCGCCTCGACAAACTCTGATTCACGCAGAGAGAGTATCTGGCCCCTGACAATACGCGCTACCGTCAGCCACTGGACAAGACCAAGTGCAACAAAAAAGAGAATCAGGCTTCTCTCGAAAAGCACCATTAAAAGAATCACGAGAAAGATAAATGGCAGGCCGTAAAGAACATCAACGATTCTCATCATTACACTATCTACCATACCGCCAAAATAGCCGGACACTGCTCCGTAGCTCAAACCAATTATGATACTGACCATGGTGGCAACTACTCCTACCAGCAGAGAGATTCTTCCGCCATATAGAACTCTTATAAAAAGGTCACGACCAAGTTTGTCTGTTCCAAGAAGATGAGTAACAGTTCTCTCTTTACCATCAGCAATAACGTTAACTACATCCCGTCCCTTAATAATAAGAGAATCACTGTTTATCTCACTGTTGCCATTTTTTACGGTTATCGATGTAACAATTGAATTGTTTAGTGTGACTATATTATGTGTCGCTTTACCATCTGCTTTAATAAGTAGCATCATAAGAACACGGGAGCCTGCCTCAAAAAGATCTCCTGGTGGAGTGCTGTTCTTCTTCAGATTAAATACCTGCTCCAGTCTCACTCCCGGTGTTCCATCATCGTTTGAACGGAATAGTTCACCTTCTAATTTTGAAGAGTCCAACTCCTCAATATGACGGGCACCATCAGTGAACATAATGGTATTCACCTTACCGCGCCGGGTTGTAACGCGAATCTCCTGACTGGACAGGTTTCTGGTCTCATAGACAATCTCCTTAGAACCGGATAACGATGGTGATGTCTCCGCCTCTTCTCCCACAATAAAGATATTCTTACTCAAACAGTTCGGATGAGAGAATCCCGGAGATCTTGCGCCAAGCCATACCCTGGTAAGTTTCGGTGATCCACCGTAGAAGAGAGGGACGATAACAACGCCTGCTGACACAGCAACAACTAGGAATAACCCGACTAGTGCGAGACGATGCCTCAGCAGTCTCATAAAGGCGAGACGTGTTGGCGAAAATGATTTCCGGACCTGTTTCATGTCAGTTTTCATTGCCCACCCTCGGATCAAGAAACCCATATACAATATCTACTGCGAGATTGCATACTATTATTAATGTTCCGTAAAGAATTACAGTACCCATTATCATAAAGTAGTCACGGTTGAGAGCACTCTCGACAAACTCTCTACCAAGACCGGGAATGTTAAATATTTTCTCTACAACAAGAGAACCTGTAGTAATTGATGCAATAGCAGGTCCGAGAAAACTGACAACCGGCAGCAGGGCACCTTTAAGTGCGTGACGCAAGACTATCGTCCGTTCCGTCAGCCCCTTAGATCGTGCAGTGGTTATGAAATCTTCGGATAGTATATCCAGCATTCCCGCACGGGTAAGACGCGCAAACCTGGCAGCGAAAGGCAAACCAAGCGTTATGGCAGGAAGTATCAGGTGAAGAGATACTCCTCGGTATCCGGAAACAGGAAGAATATGGAGCACACGGGAGAAAAGAGTCTGTAGAAGCGGCCCAAAGACAAAAACCGGCAGACTGATACCAATCACTGCAAGCGCCATTGTAGAGTAATCGAGCATACTGTTTGATCTCAAAGCAGATATCAGACCTGCTGCAACACCTGCAAAAAGTGATATCAACAGCGCAGTTATACCGAGAAGGATTGACGGTGGAAGATGATTAGAGATGATTTCGTTTACAGAGAAATCTTTCTGCTTCAGTGACGGCCCGAGATCTCCATGAACAAGCCTTACGAGGTATCTTCCGTACTGACTTGCCAGAGAGCCATCAAGGCTGTATTTCTCTGTTAACGCCTGCTCAACTCCCGGAGGAAGTTCCCTGTCAGAACTGAACGGGCCGCCGGGCGCCATCCTCACCAGGAAGAAAGTAATAGTGATCAGGATGAACAGGATAATCGGAACAAAAACCAAACGTCTGAAAAGATATCTGCACACTTTTTACTCTATTCCCTCCAAATGTACTTTAGCGGATGCACATCCCTGATATTAGCTTCCCAACCTAGAACAGACTCTTTGATCAGGCCCTTGTTTACGTAATCATAGATCGGAAGAACAGGGCACTCCTGTTCAACAAGCAATCTTTCAAGTTCTTTAAAAAGGTTGTTCCGTTCTTCTCTATCAAGTGTTATAGATACTCTGTCGAGAAGTTCATCATACTCCCTGCAGCTCCAGCCGGTACGATTATTTCCATCATCCGTTCTGAAAATGCTGAAAAAAGTAAAAGGGTCCGCATAGTCTCCGATCCATGATGAGCGGCTTATTGTATAATCCAGATTGTTCTGATTGTCCAGGTAGACCTTCCACTCCATATTCTGTGTACCAACATCCACACCTATATTCTGTTTCCACTGCTGAGATAACGCTTCGGCAATCATCTTATGCCCTTCACTGGTATTATACATAATCTCTATTTCGGGAAACTCCTTTTTACCTTTCCCGTATCCGGCTTCTGCAAGAAGTTTACGTGCAGCGACAATATCATGCTCTAATCCGTCTATCGGTTCATAACCGGCTACCGGAGGGCAGAAGTGGTTGCTTGGCTGCTCACCGCCCGTAAGCAGTTCAT
>CAXMPV010000050.1:0-10193 GCA_964195175.1 uncultured Thermodesulfobacteriota bacterium
CTCTCTTTTCTCTTCTAAAGAGTCTCCTGAGCTTAAATAGGAATCGACAATTTCATCGGCAAAGACAAGGTTATCCAAGTCAGGTTCAGACATACGGGTGACAATGTCATTGTTCATTTTGTAACAGTTGTCATCCAGTAGATCCAGTGCGCTTCCGAGGCTTCCATTACAAAACCGTGATATCCATTCAATCAAATTCGCATCAGCATCCGTTTGATCCGTTAATTGGCTAGCTATTATCTTGGTTGGGATTGGATGAAATCTGATAATCTGACATCTTGATCTGATCGTGTCTTTGATAGGCATCATTGAGTTGGCGATAAGGATTATTATGGTGTTTGGTGCGGGTTCTTCAAGAGTTTTCAGAAGACAGTTTGAGGCTTCCTCATTCATCCTGTCTGCATCTTTGATGATGAATATTTTGTAGTCTGATTCAAGCGGGCTGAGCCTTACAGAATTCTGTAAATTTCTGATATTTTCAATCTTGATAAATTTTGCTTTTTCTTCTCTCTCTATCCAGAAAACATCAGGGTGGTTGTGGCCTTCTACACGAATGCAGTTCGGGCATGAATTACAGGAATCGATCTCATTGTTCTTGCAATTAAGAGCTTTTGCAAACTCTTTCGCGAATAAAGTCTTTCCAATGCCATCCTGTCCGGTAAAGATACATGCGTGAGAGAGATGATCCGCTTCTATTGCCTTTTTGAAGTGGTCTATAATATGATCCTGCGCAAGAATATCGGTAAATGGCATAATGAGAGATACTAAAAAAGGCCAAGTTTTGAACTGAAACCGGTGTAAATAATATTTTTAATGAGATCTGACTATATCTAATCGTTTATTGTCTCTATTAAAGCAATAACATCACCAACTGCTACCACATCGCCTTCCTGAGCCAAAATTTCAATTATCCTGCCTGTTCTTGGTGCAGCAATCTTCATTTTTGCTTTATTCGTAGAAATTTCCAGAAGGTCGTCTTCTTTGTCAAACTCTTCGTCTTCTTCGACGTGCCAGAAAGAAACAATGATTTCGTCATCAGCTTCCACCCCAACATCGGGTAACTCAAATTCTTTTTGCATTATTGTATAGTAATTATATTTCTAAAGTATATTTAAAGTAATAGATTAACAATTGTTGTATGTACTCAACAAAAACTGATTATACAAATGGCATATTTGTTGTCAATAGTATGTTGTATAAAAAATAATTAATCTGAAATTTCTTCTTAATATTATTGTTGTTGCAATAAATATATGCGCTTTTGACTATACTGGTTTTCATTTTTTTATTGACTTTGCAGTTTTGGAAAGATATCGCTATAACAGTATGGTATATAGTTTTTCTTCAGAACTATTATTAGGATATTTAATAAGCGGGTAAATTCTCTATTTATTTAATCGGTTGCGGAAAAACGTCGTTTAATTCCCTAAACTGTAAGTATGGAGAATGTAGTAGTCAGCATTTAATAAATATTCCAAAGGTTAGTGAGGATTTGTACAAATCTCGAAATATTTATAAACTAATACAACTCTTTTGTGCGTACTAATAATCAGATTTTTACATGCAGTGTTGACAACAACAGGCAGAAACAGGAGCTGGCATAGGTGTTTGCAGAGAATTTAAAAAAAACAGAATTAATAGAGCGTATACACTGGCTGATTCTTTTGCGTTGGATTGCCATAACAGGGTTGTTTATTACGACATATGTCTTCAGTAGCGTTTTTCAGGTTGTGGAGCAGGTTGCTCCATTATATGTCATAGGTATGGTTATTGGATTATCCAATGTGGTTTTCTATTTTAACATAGATGCTCTCCGGGCAAAAACATTTGTATCTGTACAGAAGCATGCGGGTATACAGATAATGACAGATCATTTCTTCCTCGTATGTCTGATATACTTTGCAGGTGGTATTGAAAATCCATTCATCTTTTACTTCTTATTTCATGCCATAATAGGTGGAATATTTTTAGAGAAAAAGTATAGTTATCTGCAGGCGATGTTCGCTACAAGCCTTTTTGCGTTGCTTTTAATACTGGAGTATTATTCTGTAGTACCTCATCAGCCTTTAAAAACCTTTTCTGCTTTTAAATATAGCGACGAGCTCTGGCATTCTGAAGTTTATATACTGTGTGTTTTCTTTGCACTTGCCAGCACGATCTTTATTTCGGTATATTTTGTGACATCATTAATGGACAGATTGAGAAAGAGCAGAGGTGATGTGTTGTTTGAAATAAGATCAACATTGGAAAATATGGCGGAAGGTGTTATTTTCATAGATCCTAATCACAAGGTGACATTATGTAATACGGAAATTGAAAAAACATGGAAGGTGAAAAGTGAGGAAATATTAAATAAATCAGTGAAATATGATCAGATTCCTTACATAGGAGATGTCGCATATAATATAACTGAAGGTTTTAGAAAGGGAAGAGAAACTTCACAGCATCAGGAAATAAAGACCGAGAACGGTTTTCTATACAACACATATTCTGCAGTGTTTGACCCCGGTGGTAAATATTGGGGTACTGTCTTGACAAGCCATGATATTACAGAAAGAAAAAAACTGGAACAGCAGTTATTGCATTCTGAACGTCTCGCAACTATAGGTGAAATGTCTGCAAAGGTTGCACATGAAATAAGAAATCCGTTAAGTTCAATTAGTTTGAATACGGAACTGTTGTATGATGAAATCAGCAAAGAGAATGGAGAGGAAAAGAGTGATGCGGAGAACCTGATTCAGTCTATTCTGAATGAAGTGGATACTTTAACTGAAATGAGTGACGAGTATCTACGGTTTGCAAGATTTCCAAGGTTGGATACAAAACCGGTTTCTGTTAATACTGTTTTAATTGAACTTTCAAAGTTCTTTAATAAGGAGAGGTTGCAGAGAGGTATTGCTTTAAAAGAGAATTATGCTTCTGATCTACCGCTGATATTACTTGACATAAACCAGATAAAACAGGCATTTCTTAATATATTGAAGAACTCTTTTGAAGCAATGCCTGATGGCGGCAAAATAAGCATATCTACAA
Organism: uncultured Thermodesulfobacteriota bacterium; assembly: GCA_964195175.1. Lineage (GTDB taxonomy): Bacteria > Planctomycetota > Brocadiia > Brocadiales > Scalinduaceae > Scalindua. The sequence goes on from CAXMPV010000050.1 coordinate 3,034, forward strand.
GGCTTAAGGATGACAATATTATAGTATCTATTACTGACACTGGGTCAGGTATTAACAAAGAGGATGTCCAAAGGGTTTTTGATCCGTTTTATAGCGCAAAAGCGAACGGTACAGGTTTGGGCCTTGCCTTGACGATGAAGACTATAGAAGGGCATCGTGGCGAAATTATTTGTAAGAGTACAATTGACAAGGGCACAACTATGGTTATTAGTTTTCCCATTGAAAGTTGTGGAAAGGATATAATTGAATAATTCAACAAAACAGACAGTTTTAATTGTTGATGACCAGGAAAGTATCAGGGTTGCTTTATCAAGGATGCTTTCTAAAGAAGGCTATGAGGTCTTTTTGGCCGAAAGCGGTGAACTCGCACTGGATATTTTACGTGATAAAAAAATCAACGTAATGCTTTCTGATCTGAAAATGCATAAAATGGATGGTCTTCGACTGCTTAAGGCCTCAAAGTTAATCAAGCCGGAAGTGGAGGTAATATTAATTACAGCTCACGGAACAATCGAGAAGGCTGTTGGTGCCATGAAGGATGGTGCCTATGATTTTATTACAAAGCCTTTCAAGAAGATTGTGATTACTAATATGATCAGAAAGGCTGTTGAGAAACAGGCTCTTGTTGTAGAGAACAAATATTTGCATGAGCAACTTGCCCATTCAGAACAAGATAGACATGCGGACATTATCGGGCAAAGTGATGCAATGTGTGATGTTATAAAATTAGCGGAGCAAGTTGCACCAAGCCAGGCATCAGTATTAATTCAAGGTGAAAGTGGTACCGGAAAAGAGGCCATAGCGTCGCTTATACACAGTATAGGGGCGAGAATGGATAAGCCATTTATAAAAGTAAGCTGTGCGGCGCTACCGGATACACTTCTCGAATCTGAACTTTTTGGCTATGAGAAGGGGGCGTTCACTGGTGCTGTTAACCAGAAGGAAGGGCGTTTCGAATTGGCTCATAATGGGACGTTGTTTCTTGATGAAGTAGGAGAAATAACTCCATCCATACAGGTTAAACTACTTAGGGTTTTACAGGAGGGTGAGTTTGAACGTTTAGGAGGTACTCGCGTTATAAAAAGTAATGTGCGAATAATTTCGGCAACTAATGTTGATCTTGCAAATGCAATAAAAGAGAAAAAATTTAGAGAAGACCTGTTTTACAGGTTGAACGTGATTACCATAGATATCCCTCCGCTAAGAGAAAGAAGGGAAGATATTCCGCTATTGATAAGTCATTTCCTTAAAATTTATCAGAAAAAAAATAAGAGAATAGATGGGGTCTCTGAGGAGGCGCAGGACATTATGACTGGTTATCGCTGGCCGGGCAATGTGCGCGAAATAAAAAATGTGATTGAGAGGGCTGTTGTTTTAACTCAAGATCGGGTCATCACACAAAAGGATCTTCCGGGGAATATTTCAAATAGCAATATTGAAGATAGGAAATTCTCCATACCATTTGGTACACCATTGCGTGAGATTGAGAGGAAAATAATTGTTGAAACGCTAAAGAGATCAAAAGGAGACAAGGAAGTTACTGCAAAATTACTTGGTATTGCTCCCAGGACTATCTATAGAAAGATGAATTCGCTGGAAGAAGAGGAAAAGCGAGAAGAAATAAGCAGGGAAGAGGTTGTGAAGGAAGAGAAGGAGAGTGAAGAGGCAAGAAGAAGGAGAGAAGAAGAAGAGGCAAATGATAATATCAATAGTTGACGTTTCTCTGGATAGGCTAAGTGCTTAAGTGGTCAGAGGTTGCGTGTTTGGCGTGTTTGACATTATGTCGTCATTTTTATTCTGTTTATAAAAAATATGACACAATGTCAAACGTTTTGGTGCTTGGAGGATTGCATTCCGGCAACAAAACATTTAGGCGGTTGTCATATATCTATTCAAATGTGAGTGTTATATGGTAAGTGGATATGCGTTTTTCTGTTTAATATTATCTGGCACATTTATTGCGATAAGCTTGTACTTACTATTATGGTAATTTGTTCTTACGCTTGTAATTCTGCAACCAGATTTAAGCTGGCAGCAGGAATTTCTTCTGGAGGGGAGAAGAAGTAAAAAATAGGGGCTTTTAAGCGGTTGTGTTAAGTGGTATATGGCAACAATTTTGCGAAAATCATTCCGACACATATCATCGCTCATGTATTCAGTTCACAGAAAAGATTACGGAACTAGTCATATATTTTGTTAACTGTTTCTATTATCAGCGTTTAGAAAAACCTTGTTTTCAGGAGATCTTTTAGTCTCATCGTGCTCTGTGGGTATTTCAAATTATATCATTTTTGATGTTGAGTTTTTTTTGAATTAACCTATAATGATTTTCTGGCTTTTTCTATTAGTACATCTTTAAAATTCGTTTTATAATTTTAGTGGAGGTTATAGTCATGTTGAGAGGCCTTATACGAAAGTCTGTTTTCCTGGGAAGTGCCTTTGTTGCGATGTTTTATTTATGCAGTGGTGAGGTTTTCTCACAAAGCCTTGAGCAGGAAGCTACAGTGGAAGAGAACATCCCTACTGAGGAAGGGCTGACTGTCAAGTTCGTAAATACCGATTTGGAAGGGGCTGCAGAGGCTCTTGCACACGCATCATCATACACAGTTAATTTACAGATACAGGACAGGTCATTTCCGAATGGAGGCGGCTCTGTACCGGAAGTTGAGGTCAGGGGTATCCATAATGGAAAAGATATTTTCCTTGGTATAAAGTGGAGCGATGCAACTAAGAATGATAGAGCGATCAAGCATGAACAGTTTAGGGATGCGGTTGGCCTGATGTTTCCTCTCGGTATTGTAAAAATATCTCCGGAAACTCCTTTTAGCCCTAGAATGGGTGACAGGGGCAAAACTGTAAATATCTGGCATTGGAAAGCCGACTGGGAGCGTGATCTACTTGCCGATGGTGGATTTGAGCATATGGAAGATGTGTATCCTAATATGTTTACAGATTTTGATTTTGATCCACATCCTTGTTTTTATAACAAAGCGGTACACGATAGCGCTGACCTTTTGGCAGGTGGGTTGGCTGCTGGGTCTTTACTTTCACTTCCCAGAGGCAGAACAGTGGAAGATCTGAATGCCGTAGGATTTGGCACGCTTACAGCTCAGGAGCATCAGGATGTTGATGGTACAGGTGCCTGGATTGATGGTCGATGGAATGTTATAGTTTACAGGCCTTTATCGACTCCGGACGCAAATGATGTTCAGTTTGTTCCGGGTAAATCAACATTCTTTAATATGGCAGTCTGGAATGGAGAAGATGGTGATAGAAATGGTCTTAAGTCTGTCAGTATAAGATGGAGACCTATAACTTTAGAGTCAACAAGATAAATAGAATTGAATAAATTTTTAGTGATACTACAGACAATATTAAATAGATATTAAGGAGGAATATTATGACGCTTGTTCACAATTGGCAGCTTGGGAGAACAATGGAGTACCCATACTTCGAGTCAAGGCCGGAACATCAATTTGCTGCGGTCTTCAATATAAACAGGTGTATTGCCTGTCAGACCTGTACAATGGCTCATAAGAGTACATGGACATACAGTAAAGGTCAGGAGTATATGTGGTGGAATAATGTCGAAACAAAGCCTTATGGTGGGTATCCTCAGCATTGGGATCAGAAGATATTGCAGATGCTGTGGGATAACGGTAACAACCCTATGGAGTGGTTTACCGGTGCGGAAGATAAGAATGCAACTACGGCGCCTTACGGGCTTTATAATGGTGATACGATATTTGAGTTGGCGAAAAATAAGGGTCTTAACCAGGTAGCAGTTGGTTATATTCCTGATGACAAGGAGTGGAGATTTCCTAATATATACGAAGATACTGCTGCAAGTGAAAAGACAAACTATGAGACTAGTCCGGCAGCGGAGTCTTCTGAGTTGCCAGAGCATAAGAGGTGGTTTTTCTATCTCCAGAGAGTGTGTAATCACTGTACTTATCCGGCGTGTCTGGCTGCCTGCCCTAGGAAGGCTATATATAAACGTAAAGAAGACGGTATCGTCTTGATAGATCAGAAACGTTGCAGAGGATACAGGAAATGTGTTGAGCAGTGTCCTTATAAGAAGCCTATGTACCGTGGTGAAACAAGGATGTCTGAAAAATGTATTGGTTGTTACCCGAGAGTAGAGGGTAAGGACCCTATTACAAAGGGCAGGAGGATGGAGGCTCGTTGTATGGCCGCTTGTGTGGGTAAGATAAGAATGAATGGGCTTATGTCTGGTGATTATAAAAAGCCTGACCCTAAGAATCCTTTAGACTGGTTGGTCCACATACATAAAGTCGCACTGCCTCTTTACCCGCAGTTTGGTACAGAGCCAAATATATACTACATACCGCCAAGATGGGCTCCTAGGAGTTATTTGAGGCAGATGTTTGGCCCGGGAGTAGACGAAGCGCTTGATAAATACGCTGCGCCATCCAGAACACTGATGGCAGTTTTGGCACTTTTCAGAGCGAGTCAAACCATGATAGCCACATTCGAAGTAGAAGATGGACCGAAGATTTATGAATCAGAGGTGATGGGGAAGAAGGTCGAGGTGTATAACGATACCGCTATTGGCTATGCTGCAGACGGTACAGAAGTAGTCAGGATTAAAATCGAAGAGCCAACATGGGAAAGCGATGAAAAGCGAATGGTCACGTACTAAAACCTAATTACACTATTAACTTGAAAGTTGATAAAGGGAGGGAATTTATAATATGAGATATCCGAGAATACTGTGCATTTTAAGTATATTTGCCTTTATGGGTATTGGTGTTACCGGGATTAAACACGTAGGTGCTGAGGAGTGGACTGCGGGCTATGAGGCGTTTAAATCAACGGATGATCCTACATACCATATGAGGCATAATGGTAATATTGAGTGGCATCTGTTTCATGACACATCAGAATCGAATGGGGCTGCAGGATCAAATGGGAATGCAGGATGGAATAAGGGAATTAAAGATGCTGAGAGTACTTCCCAGTTTAAACACCTGACACCTGCTAGTGTTGCGGATTCAAAATACCAGAGTCCGTGTCCGTTGTGTGAATACCCTACGTATTTCTGGCTAAGTGCTGGTGATCTGGATAGTGATGTTGAGAGCCATATAAAAGGTGACTTTCCTGACTGGGATAAGGCAGACGGTGTCTGTCGTAACTGTTATGAGTGTTATGAGCTGAGGGCTGGAAAGTATTTTGGAGGTAGCTTGGCTGCATCGACTACAGATGAATACGTTATCGGCTATAATAAGTCACCAGCAATTCTGGATTACTTTAGAAACGTAAAGTGATAAATTCAGACAGATAAATGGTGTCTGGCATTTGAAATTTTATCTCTCGTTCCTGTGCACTGCGTGGGAGGCGAGAATATATAGAGGATAGTTATGGTTATTAAAATCAGTGAAAGCGTTGAAGATCTACTTGCAGCAAGTCAAATATATCAGTTTCTTTCAACATGTCTTCTTGAGCCCAACAAAGAGGCTCTGGAGGTGCTTAATAATGTCGAATATATGTCTGAGGTAAAAAGCTGTATATCGACTAGTGGCAACAGTGAAATGCTGGAGGTGTTTGAGCTGCTGAAGAAATCACTGGAAGGCAATGACGTTGAGAATTTAGATTGGGGCTATCGTGCTACTTTCGGAGCCGCAACTGTTGCAATGGATTGTCCTCCTTATGAGATGTATTACAGCGGCTCGCAAATATGGCAGCAGACTCAGGATCTTGCGGATATATCCGGAATGTATAAGGCATACGGAATTGAGATGGAAGAGGATTCGACCACAAGCAGGTGGGATCATGTTGCGGTTCAATTGGAGTTCCTGCATTTCATGACTTACAAACTTGCATATGCAATAGAAAACCACAGCGAAGAGGAACAGGAATCCTGTATTTCTGGCAAGAAGAAGTTTTTGTATGCTCATATTGGTAGGTGGATAAAGGCATTTTCAACGTCTGTTGTTAAGAAAACACCTGAGGACTTCTATCGTCAGGCAGCTACATTGGCGAGTCTATTTATTCATATAGAGATGGTCAAATTGTCTGTAGATGCCGAAGAGATAGATGAATATATGGGCAACGAACCTGATTACCTGCAGCGGCTTGAAGGTAAGAGTGCCAGCGCCTGTGATTCCTGTATGGATGAGGAGAAGTATGACTAATCTACAGGAAGAACAAACTGAAACTCTTGAAATTGAATACGATCATCAGCTGGTTGATGATATCGTTTGTAAGGGTTTGGTACGGCAGGAAGCATCCGGAGACTTTGACTTATACAATGAGTATCATGAGAAAAGAGATGCGATCTATGAGATGGAGGAGGAGAGAAGGCCAAGGAGGTTCAGGGAGCTTGATGAGGAGTTTTTTAATCGATTAGGTTATGGTGACTTCCTGAGAGATGCATTCGAAGAGTATCCTGACATTGGGTCAGCGATAAAGGAGGTTCATGTCAGGAGGGCTACGACACGGAAGAACGAGGGGTCTAATCTTGTAGATGAGGGTACTAAAGTCATCATCCGGCTATATCCTGAGCTTTTTGTTGAGGGTAGTAACGAAATACGCAGAGTTATCAGGCATGAGCTTATGCACGTTTCTGACATGATCAATAGTGCGTTCGAATATAATGTATATGAGGAGTTTGCGACCTCTCCGATGGAAGAACGAATAATCACAGACAGATATAGGCTTTTCTGGGATATTTCTATTGATGGACGTTTAGCTAACAAAGGACTGGAGACTACCGCATCCAAAGAAGAGAGAAAAAAAGAATTTGATTCCTTCTTCAGTAAAATCCCTGAAGATACAAGGGAGTTGATATTTGATAAAATGTGGAATGCGGATGAAACTATTACGCATACCAGGTTGGTCGAATTGTCTAAAGACACAAACAAGGTCCTTGCATTAGCGGCAGGGAGCCGTTCTGCTGAAGAACTGGTAGAAGAAGCAAAGGCCCTTGGCCCTGTTCCCGGAACTACGTGTCCGCTTTGTGGATTCCCTTCATTTGATTGGAAAGAGGAAGTGGCTCAAGATGAGGACATTGCCAAAATAATAAATGAAGAGTTTCCTGATTGGAAACCACAGGATGGTGTGTGCGAAAGATGTGCGGAATATTATAAGATTAAAGCAGGAAAGTGGTAGTTTAAAAGTGCGAATAAGTATTTTTTATA